>NZ_JAGXJK010000012.1:0-83970 GCF_019091605.1 Micrococcus sp. GbtcB5 | reverse complement strand
GGCGCGCGAGCTCAATGCGCTGCTGGGACGGATCGCCGGGGAGGAGGACGTGTTCCGCGTGGACCACTTCCTCAGAGAGTCGATGGTCTCGGGCCTGCTCACCCTGCGCACCGCCAACCGCGTGCTGGAGCGCGTGTGGAGCGCGGCCGACGTCGAGCACGTGGACATCGTGGCGGACGAGTCCCTGGCCCTGGAGGGGCGCGCCGGGTTCTACGACGGCACCGGGGCTCTCGAGGACATGCTCCAGTCCCACCTGCTGCAGGTGCTGGCCATGGTGGCTCTGGAGCCCCCGCGGCGTCTCACCCCGGACGCGCTGCAGGACGCCGTCGTCGAGGTGCTGCGGGCCACGCGCGTGCGCGACGACGACGCGGTCGCCTCCTCGCGCCGGGCCCGGTACACCGCGGGGACGGTGGAAGGCCAGGACGTGCCCGACTATGTCGCCGAGGAGGGCGTGGACCCGGAGAACGGGACCGAGACGCTCGCCGAGGTGGAGCTGGAGGTCCGGACCGGCCGGTGGGCGGGCGTGCCGTTCCGGCTGCGGTCCGGCAAGGCGCTGGAGCCGCGCCGTTGGGAGGTCGTGCTCTCGCTGCGGCCGCCCGAGGGGGTGCCCGCGGGGCTGGAGGCGGCCGCGGGGCGGGAGCGGATCGTGGTGGGACTGGACCCGCGGGCCCTGCGGGTGGAGCTGGCCGTGGACGGGCCGGACACCCCGTTCGTCGCGGAGCGCAGCGTGCTCGCGGCGGACCTGGCCGAGGAGGACGTGGACGCGTACGGCGAGGTGATGCGCGGCGTGCTCACCGGGGATCGGATGCTCTCGGTCCGAGGCGACGCCGCGGAGGAGTGCTGGCGCATCCTGGCCCCCGTGATCGAGGCGTGGGACGCGGGGCGGGTGCCCCTCGACGAGTACGCCGCCGGGTCCTCGGGGCCGGAGGACTGGCCGGAGAGGTGATCCGCGGGAGTGACCGTGGGTCGCACGGCGGCGGGAGGGCCGGCGTCGTGCGGTGCGGGCCGGCGGCTCCGCCGACTGTGGGCGGCTCACCCCCGGCTCGCCCGGCGGGCCTAGACTCGGGCCCCATGAGCACCCCGCAGCCCGACGCCGCCCGCCCCGACCGCGACCGCCTGCCCGAGCAGGTCTCCGACATCTTCGACCCCACGCGCTGGCGCGTGGTCGAGGGCTTCGACTTCGAGGACCTGACCTACCACCGCCAGGTGGAGCGCGACGCCGACGGCCGCTGGGTGCGCGACCTGCCCACGGTGCGCATCGCCTTCGACCGCCCCGAGGTCCGCAACGCGTTCCGCCCCGGCACCGTGGACGAGCTCTACCGCGCCCTCGACTACGCCCGCATGACCCCGGACGTGGGCACGGTGCTGCTCACGGGCAACGGCCCCTCCCCCAAGGACGGCGGCCACGCGTTCTGCTCCGGCGGGGACCAGCGCATCCGCGGCCGCGACGGCTACCGCTACGCCGAGGGGGAGACGGCCGAGACCATCGACCCGGCCCGCGCCGGACGCCTCCACATCCTCGAGGTCCAGCGCCTGATGCGCACCTCCCCCAAGGCGATCATCGCCGTCGTGAACGGCTGGGCGGCCGGCGGCGGCCACTCGCTGCACGTGGTCGCGGACCTGACCCTGGCCTCCCGCGAGCACGGGAAGTTCAAGCAGACGGACGCCACCGTGGGCTCCTTCGACGCCGGCTACGGCTCGGCCCTGCTCGCTCGGCAGGTGGGCCAGAAGCGCGCCCGGGAGATCTTCTTCACCGCGCGCGAGTACTCGGCCGAGGAGATGGTGGCCATGGGCGCGGTGAACGAGGCCGTGGACCACGAGCGCCTCGAGGAGGTCGCCCTCGAGTACGCCGCGGACATCAACCGTCAGTCCCCGCAGGCCCTGCGCATGCTCAAGTTCGCGTTCAACCTTCCCGACGACGGCATGGCCGGCCAGCAGGTCTTCGCCGGCGAGGCCACGCGCATGGCCTACATGACGGACGAGGCCGTGGAGGGCCGGGACGCGTTCCTGCAGAAGCGCGACCCGGACTGGTCCGCTTTCCCGTACCACTTCTGACCGACCACCACGGCAGGACGGAGACCCGCCCATGCTCGCACTGCTCAACGACCAGCCCATCCTCGTCCTCATGGCCACCGTCGCCCTGGGCGCCGCCGTCGGCACCATCCCCCTGGGCAAGATCCGCCTCGGCGCCTCGGGAGCCCTGTTCGTGGGCCTGCTCGTCGGGGCGGTGCTGCCCGACGTCGGCGACCGGCTGGCCCTGTTCCAGAGCTTCGGCCTGGCCCTGTTCGCCTACCTGATCGGGCTCGGCGCCGGCAAGGTGTTCTTCCGGGACCTGCGCCGCAACCTGCCCCTGATGCTGGCCGCCGTCGTCGTGGTGATCCTCACCACCTTCACGGTGCACCCGCTGGCCGCGCTGCTCAACCTGGACCTGCCGACGGCGATCGGCGTGTGGACGGGTTCGCTCACCGCGACGCCGGCGATGGCGCTGGCGAACCAGCTCACCGGCGGGCAGGCCCCGGCCGTGGGCTATGGGCTGTCCTACCTGGTGGGCGTGGTCGGCACCATCATCGCGATCACCCTGCTCGCCGCCCGCCCGTGGAGCAGTTCCCCGCGCGATCCGGCGCCGGTGACCGACGGCAAGCTGCGCTTCACCGCCGCGGCCGCCACCTCCGCCCTCGCCGTGCGGGAGATCCCCGGGATCTCCGAGGGGCTGGTGCGCGTCGTGGCGCTGCGCCGCGGCGGCGTGGCCCGGATCGCAGGCTCCGCCGACCGGATCGAACCCGGGGACGAGGTCGTCCTGGACGGCACGGAGAAGAACATCGACGAGGCCGTGCAGGCCTTCGGCCGCCGCACCGGCGCCGACCCGGCGCAGGTGATGAACCCGCTGCAGACCTCCATGGTCATCGTCACGGCCCGCGCCCTGGCCGACCGCCGCCTGGGCACGCTGTCCCTGCGCGAGCGCTTCGGCACCGACGTCGCCCGGCTGCGGCGCGACGACGTCGAGTCCCTGGCCACCCCGCAGACCGAGCTCAAGGTCGGCGACCGGGTGCTCATCGTGACCACCGCGCCGCGGATGGAGGCGGTGCGCGACTTCTTCGGCAACTCGACCCGGGGGCTCTCGAACCTGGACTGGATCTCCCTGGGCACGGGCATGGCGCTGGGCTACCTGCTGGGCATGGTGACGATCCCGCTTCCGGGCGGGGCCTCCTTCTCCCTCGGCCCGGCGGCCGGGTGCATCCTCGTCGGCCTCGCCCTCGGTGCGATCGGCCGAACGGGACCCACGGTGTGGGAGCCGTCCACGGAGATCGCGCTGACGCTGCGGCAGTTCGGTCTCATGCTCTTCCTGGGCGTGGTGGGCCTGGCCGCCGGCCCGGCGTTCATCGAGACGGTGTTCACCCGGGTCGGCGGGCTGGCCATCCTGATGTCCGCCGTGCTCACCGCGCTGACCGCGGCCCTGCTCATCGCCGCGGCACGGCTGCTGGGGCAGTCCGTGGATCGCACCTACGGGGCGCTGGCGGGCATCACGGGCCAGCCGGCGATCCTGGACTACGCGCTCTCCCGGTCCACCGACGCCCGCGTGACCGAGGGGTACGCCCAGCTGTTCGCGCTGATCATGGTGGTCAAGATCGCCACCGTGCCGTTCATGCTCTGACCGGCCGGGCGGATCCGGTCCGCCGGGCGGGTCCGTCCGACCGTCGGGCCTCCTACACTCGGGGCCATGCCCGCCACCGCCGATGCCCTCGTCCGCGCCACGGACGCCCTCGCCGCGGCCTTCGACGGCGGCGCCCCCGTCGAGCTGACCGAGGCCGGCGCCGCGCTCCCCCGGCCTGAGGCCCGCGACCCGCGCCGCTGCGGCGACCCGGACGCCGTCGCCGTGGTGCGCACCTCCGGGTCCACGGGCGCGCCGAAGCAGATCGTCCTGACCGGCGCGGCCCTGCGCGCCTCGGCCGCGGCCACGGCCCGGTGGCTCGGGGGCGAGGGGGCGTGGCTGCTGGCCCTCGGCGTGCACTACGTTGCCGGGCTCGCCGTGCTCTCCCGCTCGATCGCGGCCGGGACCGCACCCGTGGCCCTGCCCCCGGGCCCGTTCACGCCCGCGGCGTTCGCCACCGGGGCGGCCGCCCTGCCCGACGACGCCGGCCCCCGGCTCGTCTCGCTCGTCCCCACTCAGCTCGCCCGCCTCCTCGCGGCCGACGCCGACCCGGCCGGGCGGGCGGCACTGCGCTCCTTCGACCGCGTGCTCGTGGGCGGCGCCCGGCTCGATCCCGCGCTGCGGGCCGCGGCCGAGGCGGCGGGGGTGCGCCTCACCGCCACCTACGGCATGGCCGAGACGTGCGGCGGCTGCGTCTACGACGGCGTGCCGCTGCCCGGCGTCGCCGTCGCGGTGGCCCCGGACGACCCCGACGCCACGCCGCGCGTGCGCCTGGCCGGGCCCATGGTGGCGGCCGGCTACCTCGACGACCCCGCCCGCACCGCCGCCCACTTCGTCACCGCCGCGGACGGCGCCCGCGCCTTCCTGACCGAGGACACGGGCGTGCTCTCCTCCACGGACGACGGCGGCGTGCGGCTGGCCGTGACCGGTCGCCTGGACGACGTCGTCATCACGGGCGGGGTGAAGGTGTCCGCGGCGGCGGTGACCGCGGTGCTCGAGGCGCACCCGGGCGTCGCGGCGGCCCACGTGGCCGGCGTGCCGGATCCCGAGTGGGGCGCCCGGCTGTGCGCCGCCGTCGTGCCCGCCCACCCGGCCGCGGCCCCCGACGAGGCCGTCCTGCGCGCCCACGTGCGCGCGGCGCTGGGTGCGGCCGCGGTGCCCAAGACGTGGCTCGTCCTCGACGCCCTGCCCCTGCTCTCGACCGGCAAGACGGACCGGCAGGCCCTGGCCGCCCGGTTCACCGCCAGCTGAGCGACGCCCCGCCCGCGTGGGAGAATGACCCGGGCCCGGCCGACGTCGGGCCCCGGCCGCGCGCCGCCGTCGACCCGGCCCGCCGCGCGCCGATCCCCACCCCGCTCCCCAGGAGGAACCCCCGCCCATGGCCGCCACGCTCTCCCACTGGGTCGCCGCCGCGCGCCTGCGCACGCTGCCCATGGCGATCGCCCCCGTGATCGTCGGCTCGGCCGCCGCCGCGGAGCTCGGCTCCTTCCACCTCGGCGCGGCGCTGCTGGCCCTCGTGGTGTCGCTCGCGCTGCAGATCGGCGTGAACTACGCCAACGACTACTCGGACGGCATCCGCGGCACCGACGACGAGCGCGTCGGCCCCTTCCGGCTCACCGTCTCCGGGCTCGTGCCCGCGGCCCAGGTGAAGCAGGCGGCCTTCGCGTCCTTCGGCCTCGCCGGGCTGGCCGGCCTGGGGCTCATCCTGCTCTCGGGGCACTGGTGGTTCCTGCTGGTCGGCGTCGCCTGCGTGCTGGCCGCGTGGTTCTACACCGGCGGGAAGCGGCCGTACGGGTACCTCGGCCTCGGTGAGGTGTTCGTGTTCGTGTTCTTCGGGCTGGTGGCCGTCCTCGGCACCACGTACACCCAGGCCGACGCCGTCAGCGGCCTGGCCTGGGCCGGCGCGATCGGCTGCGGGCTGATCTCCACAGCCCTGCTCATGGTCAACAACATCCGGGACATCCCCACGGACCGCGAGGTCGGGAAGATGACGCTGGCCGCCCGCCTGGGCGACGGACCCGCGCGGGCGTCCTACGGCGTCATGCTGGCCGTCGCCCTGCTGCTGCCGCTGTTCTGGGTGGCGGCGCACCCGGGGCTGCTGCTCGTGCCGATCGGCGGCCTGCTCGCGATCCGGCCGATCCGCACGGTGCTGCGCGCCGACGACCGCCGGGCGCTGATCCCGGTGCTGCGCGCGACCGGCGTGATCGGGATCGTCTACGCGATCACGTTCACCCTCGGCGCGCTGCTCTGAGCCGCACGGGATGACGGCGGCGTCGGCGGCGGCGGCATCCGCCCCGTCGCCCCGCGGGGCTCACTCGCGGAACCGGCCCTCGGTGTAGGCGTCCTCGGCGTCCGCGTCGGCGGTCTCGGTGCGGCCCCGGCGGCCCGGGCGGCCCTCCCACGCGGCGGACAGGTCCTCGGTGGCCCCCGTGCGCAGGCGACCGAGGAAGAGGTAGCTGACCGCGAACGTCAGGATCGTGGCCGCGATCACCCCGAAGATCATCCCGAGGTCCATCACGTAGTAGAACAGCGCCCACAGGGCGACGAAGACGACCACGCGGACCAGACCGTAGAAGAAGATGCGCACCGGTCCATCCTACGAGGACGGACGGCCCGTCCGCCGACCCCACAGCCCGCGCCTAGACTGGCGGGATGGGCCGCTTCATCATCCCCGCCGCGATCATCCTCGCGGGCCTGACCCTCTACGCGCTGTTCGAGGCGCTGCTGACCCCCGCCCGAGAGGCGCGCAGCCTGCCGAAGGCGGCGTGGGTGGCGGTCATCGTGCTCGTGCCGCTCGTGGGGCCGCTGCTGTGGCTGCTGCTCGGCCGCGCCCGCCCGGCCGGCGCGGGCAGCCGCCCCGCGCCCCGGCCCACCGGGGCCCCGGACGACGACGAGGCCTTCCTGCGCAGCCTGCGCGTGCAGCGCCGCCAGGACGCCCGCGAGCAGGACCTGGACCGCCGCGAGGCCGAGCTGCGCGCCCGCGAGGAGGAGCTGCGCCGTCGTCGGGAGCAGGGCGACGACGACGCCGACCCGGACGGCGACGGCCCGCGCGCCTGAGGTGCCCCGCCGGACTCAGCCGGGCAGACCCGCGTACGAGTGCAGGCCCGGGAAATACGTGTTGACGATCGTGTAGTTGAACACGATGCACAGGAAGCCCACGATGCTCAGCCACGCGGCGCGGGCACCGGTCCAGCCGCGGGTGGCGCGGGCGTGCAGGTACGCCGCGTACACCACCCAGATCACGAAGGTCCAGACCTCCTTGGTGTCCCAGTTCCAGTAGCGGCCCCACGCGGCCTCGGCCCAGATCGCACCGGCGATCAGCGTGAAGGTCCACATGACGAAGCCGACGGCGTTGAGGCGGTAGGACCAGTTCTCCAGCCCCTGCGCGGCCGGCACGAGGCGCAGGAACGCCCACGAGCGCTCGCCCGCCGCAGCGCGCTTCTCCGCGCGGTCCTGCAGCAGCTGCAGCACGGACATCGCGGCGGTCAGCGCGAACAGCGAGCTGGCCAGCACGGCGATGGACACGTGGATGACGAGCCACGGCGTCTGCAGCGGCGGCTGGAGGTGGCCCACCGGCGTCGGGAAGCCCATGGTGGCCGCGCACATCATCGCCACGACGATGCCGGTGACGAACGTGCCCACGAAGCGCAGATCCTTGCGCAAGAGGAACAGCAGGTAGACGGTCGTGATCACGAGCGCGCCCGTGGTCATGAACTCGTACAGGTTGCCCCACGGCACGCGGTAGGCGGCGAGGCCGCGGGCGACGACGGCGAACGCGTGCAGCGCCCAGCCGACGGCCAGCACGGCCACGGCCACGTTGGCGACCGGGCGGCGGCCGCCGCCCGTGTAGTCCATGTCCTCGTCCACGAGGTCGTCGTCCGCGTCGACGCCGGGCTCGGCGGCGGCCGGCCGGGCCGTGTCGGAGTCGCTCGCGCCGACCGCCGTGGACCCGCCGACGGCGACCCCCACGGTCTCGCGGGCCGGAGCGGTGCGCACCTGCCCGCGCTGGGCCGCGAGGTCGGCCTCGAGGCGGTGGATGGTGACCGAGGCGGTGGCCATGTCGATGGTGAACAGGATGAACGCCGCCGCGTACACGAGCGCGGCGATGAGCATGAAGAGGTCGCTGTACAGCGCCAGCTGCTCGTTCACGGGGGCCGTGGGGTTGAACACTGTCAGTCTCCTGATCGGGGGGTGCGGGGACCGGCGAGGGTCTCGGGGGTGGTTCCAGTGTGGCCGACGGCGGCGGCCGATGCGACGGCCTCCTCCTCGGACTCGGGGGCGGCGACGGGCCACCAGCGCTCCATGGCGGCGCGCAGGGCCACGTGCTCCTCGTGGAGGCCGAACTCCTCGCCGCGGGCGAGCAGCGCGTACTCCACGCGGGTGCGGCCGTCGTCGTCGGTGCGGGCGCGCACCCACACGCGGCGGCGGCGGACGAACAGACTGATCGCCAGGCCGAGCAGGGCGGTGCCGGCGAACACGCCGACGCCCCACTTGCCCGGGTCGTAGTGGATGTCCAGGCCGACGTAGCGGCGGACGCCGTCGAAGCTGATGGAGCCCTTGCCCTCGGGCAGCTCGTACGTCTGGCCCGGGCTGAGCACGATGCCGCCGTTCTCGTTGGTGCGGCTGTTGAGCTCGGTGAGGGATGCGGTGTCCAGCACGTACACGTTCTGCGGGCGGCCGGTGTCCAGGCCGAGGTCCCCGTAGTACGAGTTC
The DNA here is from genome assembly GCF_019091605.1 of Micrococcus sp. GbtcB5. Classification (NCBI taxonomy): domain Bacteria; kingdom Bacillati; phylum Actinomycetota; class Actinomycetes; order Micrococcales; family Micrococcaceae; genus Micrococcus; species Micrococcus sp. GbtcB5. The sequence goes on along the minus strand of NZ_JAGXJK010000012.1, from coordinate 75,608 downwards.
AGCTGCAGCTCCGGGTTGAGCAGCTCGGGGTCCGCGGAGAACGCGGCGCCTTCCTCGTCCTCCACCGCCGAGGGCAGGAAGAAGCCGACGAAGCCCAGCTGGTCCGGCCGCGCGTCGGGGACCTTGATGGTGGCCTGCGAGCCGTAGTTCTGGTCGAACACGCGGGTGACCACGGGGCCCTGGAAGGCCACGTCCCCGGCGCCGTCGCGGATGGTCACCACGGGCGCGTAGCCGTTGCCCACGAGGTAGACGCGCACGCCGTCGATGTCCAGCGGCTGGTTGACCTTGAGAATCTGGCGCTGGAGCTCGCCGCCGGAGCCCTCGCGGACGTCCATGACGGCGGTGTAGTCCAGCGGCTGGCCGTAGTGGGTCTCAGACTCGCGGTCGAACACGGCGTCGAAGGAGTCGAGGGTGAGGGAGAACGGCTGGAGGTCGTCCGCGCTGAAGTAGGTGCCGGGGGTGAAGGAGTCGTAGGCCACGAGGTTGTTGGCGAAGCCCTCGCCCTCCACGATGATCTTCTGCCCGCCGTACTTGGTCATGCCGCCGTAGGCCATGAACACGAGCACGCCGATCAGCGAGACGTGGAACAGGATGTTGCCGATCTCGCGCAGGTATCCGCGCTCGGCGCCCACGGACGCGCCGCCGGCCTCGGGGCGGTGCTCCACGCGGTAGCGGCGCTTGCGCAGCCACGCCTGGGCTCTGGCCACGGCCTCCTCGGGGCTCGGGCCGCCCTCCTCGAGGACGACGACGCCGGAAGCCGGCAGGCGCGTCAGGTTGCGGGGGGTGCGGGCCGGGGGCTGGCGCAGGGCCTTGGCGTGCTGGATGGCGCGCGGCCACACGCAGCCCACGAGGGAGACGAACAGCAGCAGGTAGATGGCCGAGAACCAGACGGAGTTGTAGACGTCGAAGAACTGCAGGGCGTCCAGGACGGGGCCCCACACGGGGTTGTCCTCGATCCACTGGTCCACGATCTCGGGGCCGGCACGGCGCTGGGGCACGAGGGAGCCGGGCACGGCGGCGACGGCGAGCAGGAGCAGCAGCATGAGCGCGGTGCTCATGCTGGTCAGCTGGGTCCAGATCCAGCGCAGGGTCCCGGTGAGGCCCAGCTGAGGGAGGGCGACGTCCTCCGAGCGGGCGCGGTCGGCCTTCGAGCTCACAGGGGCATCCTCCATTCGTTGGCGAACCAGAACTGCAGCTGCGTGGTCCAGTGCGTCCACACGCCGGTGACCATGAGCAGGCCGAGCAGCACCAGCAGGGCGCCGCCGAGCCGCATGATCAGCACGCGGTGCCGCGTGAAGAACCCGACCGCCCGCATGCCGCGCTCCATGCCGACGGCGATGAGCACGAACGGCACGCCGAGGCCCAGGCAGTACAGGAACGCCAGGAGCGCCCCGCGCCCGAGCGAGCCGGAGCCCGCAGTGGACATGGCGAGCACGGCCGCCATGGTCGGGCCGATGCACGGGGCCCACCCGAGGCCGAAGGTCATGCCGAGCAGCGGCGCCCCGGCCAGGCCGGCGGCGGGCTTGAGGTGGAGGCGGCGCTCCTGCTGGAGACGTCCGCCACCGCCCATGAACACCAGACCCATGAGCGCCACGAGCACGCCGAGCACGCGGGTGACCCACTGGCCGTCGCGCTGCAGCCACACCATGGCCTGCGTGAAGACCACGCTGATCGCCACGAACACCACGGCGAAGCCGAGCACGAACAGCACGGCGCCGAGCACGAGGCGGCCGCGGCGCCGGGTGGTGAGGACGTCACCGCCCAGGCCGGTGACGTAGCCGAGCCAGCCGGGCACGAGCGGCAGGACGCACGGCGAGAGGAAGGAGATGAGCCCGGCGAGCAGGGCGATCGGGGCCGCGAGCAGCAGTGAGCCGTCCAGCGCGATATCGGCGAAGGGATTGTTCTGCATGGACACGGCGGCCACTCAGGCCGCGGCCTCGTCCACCACGGTGGTCAGCAGCGCGCGCAGGGTGGACTCCTCCACGGCGCCGAGCACCCGCGCGGCCACGCGGCCCTCGACGTCCAGGACGAGGGTGGAGGGCACGGCCTGCGGGGGCACGTAGTCGGTCATGTTCAGGAGCACGTCCCCGCGGGCGTCCTCGATGGACGGGTAGGGGATCTCGAAGGTGCGCTCGAAGGCCTGCGCGGTGGTGACGGTGTCCCGGACGTTCACGCCGAGGAACCGCACCCCCTGCGGGGCGAACTGCTCGTGCAGGGAGACGAGGTGGGGGGCCTCGACGCGGCACGGCGCGCAGGCGGCGTACCAGAAGTTCAGCAGGGCGGGGGTGCCGCGCAGGCTCGCGCCGGTCACGGGGGTGCCGTCGAAGAGCTCGGCGGCGAACTCCACGGGGGCGCCGCGCTCGGCGGGGGCGATCTCCAGGACGGAGCCGTCGCCGGCGATGTAGTTCTTGCCGTCCGCGTCGCCCGCCTGCCGCGCGAGCGAGTCGTCACCGCCCGAGCAGGCCGCGAGCGCCGGCGCCAGGCTGGCGAGGGCGAGGCCGGTCAGCAGGGTGCGGCGGGACGGACGGGGCGGGGTGTGCATGGCGTGACTGCCCTCCAGGGGATGCGCGGCGCTGGATTCCGGGGACCTGGGGAGTCTACTGTCCGCCCCGCATTCTGACTGAACCCTGGACGTCACACCCCCACCCCGTGGGAGGCCGCGGCCGGCGTCGTCGACGCCGGCCGCCGTCGGGGCCTCAGGCGCCCGGCAGGGAGGAGGCGTCCTTGAGCAGGGCCTGGTTCGGTTCGTGGTACTCGACGCGCGGCACCCTGCGCCCTTCCTCGTACACGAGCGAGGTCACGGAGGTCAGCGAGCACTCACGCCGGCGCGGGTCGTGCCACAGCGGACGGCCCTCGACGGCCAGGCGCGTCACCCAGATCGGCAGCTGGTGCGAGACGAGCACGGACTCGGCGCCGGGCCCCTCGGCGGCCACGGCCTCGCCGCGGAGCCGGTCGACGACGGCCAGCATCCGGGCGGCCTGCGCGCGGTACGGCTCGCCCCAGGACGGGCGCAGGGGATTGCGCAGCCGGGGCCACAGCCGCGGGTTCCGCTTCAGCGACGCCGCCACCTGGGACATGCCCTCGAAGGCGTTCTCCGCCTCGATCAGGTCCGGCTCGGTGACCAGCGGCAGGTCGAACGCGGCCGCGATGGGCGCGGCGGTCTGCTGCGCGCGGGTCAGCGGGGAGGCGGCGACGACGGCGGGCGCCCGGCCGGTCTGCGCGGCACGCTCCTCGAACCACGCGGCCACGCCCCGGGCCATCTCGTGGCCGAGCTCCGAGAGCCCGAACTCCGGCAGGCGGCCGTAGAGGACACGATCGGGGTTGTGGACTTCTCCGTGGCGGACCAGGTGGACGGTGGCGAGCGTCTGCATGGGGCCAGTCTGGCAGAGGCGGACCGGTGGCCCCGGCGGTAGCGTGGGGCACAGCTCGGCGCGACCGCGCCGCCACCCCCGTCCGCACCGAGACGCCGCGAGCGTCGGCGTCGCTAGGAGGCCCCATGTCCGGCACCTCGCCCACCGATCCCCACGGCAGCCAGAACCCGTACGGCGCCGACCCGTACGGCGCCGTCCCGCAGGGGTCGACCCCGGGCTCCCCCGACCCGGCGGGTGCGAGCCCGTACGGCCAGAACCCCTACGGCGCACCGCCGGCGACTCCGTACGGCGCCCCGGGCCAGGCGGGGATGCCCCAGGCCCCCTCCCCCCACGGCCCGGCCGGCTGGCAGTCTCCCGGCCCGGTCGAGCTGCCCCCGCGGCCGCGCTCCCTGACGGCCGCGTTCTGGCTGATCGTCTCGGGCGGCCTCCTGCTGCTGGCGACGACCCTGCTGGCGGCCTTCGCCATCACCCAGCCGGAAGGCCAGGCCGCGATCCAGCAGGAGCTGGACCGGTCCGTCGAGCAGATGGATCTGCCCGCGGACCAGGCGGAGCAGATGCGCGCCATGATGGACGGGATGCTCCCGACCCTCGCCACGGCGGCGGCCGTGTTCGGCGTGCTCGCGTTCCTCGTCTACCTGTGGGTGGCGTTCGCGATCCGCGGCGGCTCGCGCGCCGCGCGCATCGTCGGAACGGTGCTGGCGGCCCTGTCCGTGCTGGTGCTGGTCTCCAACGCGGTGATGGGGGCGTTCAGCCCGCTGGACCTGGTGTGGGTGGGCCTCGGCGTCACCGGCATCGTGCTCGCCTACCGCCCGGACGCCACGGAGTACATGCGGCTGAAGGCCTGGCAGCGCTTCGCGCGCCGCTGAGCCCGCTCAGGCCCGCGGGGCGTCCAGGAGCCGGCCCAGGCGGGCCGGGTCCACGCGCCAGAAGTCGCGCTGGACGCCGTCGACGAACAGCACGGGCACCTCGTCCGCGAACCGCTCGAGCAGGGCCGGGTGCGCGGCGCCGTCGACGGCCTCCCAGGCCTCGCCCCGCGCGTCGCACACCTGCGCCACCGTGGCCTCGGCCTCGGCGCACAGGTGACAGCCGGGCTTCACGAGCAGCTGGACACGGGCGGTGGCGGCGGGCAGGTCGGCGGTCATGGCCCCACTCTACGGATCGCCGTCCACGACGAAGCCGCCGTCCCCCCGGAAGGGGACGGCGGCTTCGTCTCGTCAGCGCCCGGAGGGCGCGGGCATCACTTCTTGTTGCGACGCTGGTGACGGGTCTTGCGAAGCAGCTTGCGGTGCTTCTTCTTCGACATGCGCTTGCGGCGCTTCTTGATCACAGATCCCATGGGGACTCCTTGAATCGGGGCGAGGGTCGGCGGTCGTGGGACCGCAGGCATCCGGGGCGCCGGACACGCCGACCCGCATTCCACCGGATGTGGAACGCCTGGAAACGTTCTCGGCCACAATACCGGCCGCACGGGCCCCGGTCGAACCGGGACGGGGACCGGCTCAGTCGAACCAGGGGTCGAGCCCGTGCAGCGGGAACACCTCGCGGCGCGTGGCCATGATCGACTGGTCCACCGGGTCGGCCGGGTCGTAGCCCACCTCCCACGAGCGCCACCACACGTCCGCGTCCTCGCCCATCACGGTGGGGATCCGCTCGGCGTCGTCCCCCTCGTGCACGGACATGTCCCCGGTCAGCTCGTCCGCGGTGAGGGCCCGGACGTGCTCGATCCAGGCGGCGGGGATCTCGCTCCTCACGGGGATCGGGGTCTGCAGGACGGCGGCGGTCAGGTGGGCCCACGCGCGCGGCACCACCCGCAGCGGGTTGTAGCCGCCGCCCCCGGTGGCCAGCCACCGGCCGTGCGCGAACCGGTCGGCCCAGTCGCCGACGTCGAACGCGAGCTGGCGCTGGCCGTCCACGCTCAGCCGCAGGTCGGCGAGCGGGTCCGTGCGGTGACCGTCGCAGCCGTGCTGGCTGACCAGCACGTCCGGGGCGAACGCCTCCAGCAGGGGCGGGACCACGGCGTGGGCGGCGCGCAGGAAGCCGGCGTCGCCGGTGCGCGGGGGCAGCGCGACGTTCACCGCCGTGCCCTGGGCGGCCGAGCCGCCGATCTCGTTGGCGAAGCCCGTGCCCGGGAACAGGCTGATGCCCGTCTCGTGCAGGGAGATGGTGAGCACGCGGGGGTCGTCGTAGAAGATCGACTGCGTGCCGTCGCCGTGGTGCGCGTCCACGTCGACGTAGGCCACGCGCTCCGCGCCGAGGTCCAGCAGGCGCTGGATGGCCACGGCGCAGTCGTTGTAGATGCAGAACCCGGACGCCGAGGACCGGGCGGCATGGTGCATGCCACCGGCGAAGTTCACGGCGCGGTCCACCTCGCCGGACCAGATCGCCTCCGCGGCGACGAGGGAGCCGCCCGCGATCCGGGCGGCGGACTCGTGCAGGTCCGGGAACACGGGACAGTCCTCGGTGCCCAGGCCGAAGCGGCCGTCCTCGGCCGACGACGTCGCCGCGGCCCGGCGCACGGCGGCGACATACTCGGGGTCGTGGACGAGGGCGAGCTGCTCGTCCGTGGCCACGGGCGGCTCCACGATCCGCACGTGGGGCGCGTCCAGCAGGCCGAACGCCTCCACGAGCCGGTGCGTGAGATCCAGCCGCAGGGGCGCCATCGGGTGCTCCGCGCTGAACCGGTAGCGGAGCAGGCTGGAGTCCCACACCACAGCAGCGGGGGTGGGAGCGGGAGGGGTGGACGTGGTGCTCATCACGGTCCAGCCTAGGGCTCCGGGCGGCACGGTGGCGACGATCGCATCGGATGTCTCGCCCGCGTGACGCGCGGGCCACGGCGCGCGCGATACTGGGAGCCGGTCCGTTTCCCGTCCCCCGTGCAGGAGGTGCCCCGTGGCAGGTCCCCGTCCGACTCCGCACGCCCGCCGCCACGGCGGGGTGCGCCGGCCCGGCGGCCTCCCCCGGCCCGGCCAGGCCTCCACGCTGGAGTCCTCGACCGACCTGCGCACGGTGCTGCGGCGCTCGGGCCGCGCCGTCAGCTCGGTGGTGGGCGGCTCCCCGGCCCGCGCCGCCCTCTCCGCCTTCGCCCTCATGGCCCTGGTGTTCACCGGGCTCCTCGCCCTGCCGTGGGCCGCGGCGGACGGCCACGCCACCCCCCTGCACGACGCCATGTTCACCGCGGTCTCCGCCTTCTCCGTGACCGGTCTGACCACCGTCAACACGGCCGCGCACTGGTCCCCCGCGGGCCAGGTGATCATCCTCGTGGCCATCCAGATCGGCGGCCTGGGCATCCTCTCGATTGCCTCGCTGCTCACGCTGGCCGTCTCCCGGCATCTGGGCCTGAGGTCGAAGCTGGCGACGCAGCAGGCGGGCATGACCTCCGGCAGTCTCGGCGAGGTCGGCCAGCTGCTGCGCGTCGTCGTCGTGACGGTGCTGACCGCCGAGGCCGCGCTGGCGCTCGTCCTCGTGCCGCGGTTCGCGGCCATCTCCGGCTCGTGGCTCACCGGCCTGTGGCACGGGGTCTTCTACTCGGTCAGCGCCTTCAACAACGCGGGGTTCACCCTGCACGTGGACGGCCTGCCGGAGATCATGCACGACCCGGTGATCATCACGGTGCTCGGCGTCGGCGTGTTCTTCGGTGCGCTCGGCTTCCCCGTGGTCATGGTGCTGCTGGAGAAGGGGTGGCGGTTCCGGCAGTGGAACCTGCACACCAAGCTCACGGTCGAGGTGACGCTGGCGCTGCTGGTGCTCGGCGCCGTCGCCCTCTTCTTCTTCGAGGCGGGCAACCCGGCGACCCAGGCCGGGATGGGCTTCTGGCAGCGGGTCGGGCAATCGCTCTTCGGTTCCGTGATGACCCGCTCCGGCGGCTTCGCGATCGACGACACGAACGCGCACCGGCCCGAGTCCCTGCTGCTCATGGACGCGCTGATGTTCGTGGGCGGTGGGTCCGCCTCCACCGCGGGCGGCATCAAGGTGACCACGCTGGCGATCATGTTCCTCGCGATCGTGGCGGAGGCGCGCGGCGACCGCGAGGTGACGGCGCACGGCCGCACGATCGCCCCCGAGTCCCTGCGCGTGGCCATCGCGGTGCTCGCACTCGGGGCCACCCTCGTGCTCGTGGCCACTCTGGCGCTGGTGCACATCACCGACGAGTCCCTCCAGCGGCCCCTGTTCGAGGTGATCTCCGCGTTCGGCACGTGCGGGCTCTCCGTGGGCGTCTCCGCGGAGAGCCCACCGGCCGGCAAGTACGTCCTGACGGCCATGATGTTCGCGGGCCGCGTTGGTACGATCACGTTCGCCGCCGCCCTGGCCCTGCGCCAGCGGCGCGTGCTCTACCGCTACCCCGTCGAGAGGCCGGTCATTGGCTGACACCCCGCAGCGCACCGATCCCAACGCCCCCGTGCTCCTCGTGGGGCTGGGCCGCTTCGGCGCCGCCACGGCCGAGGAGCTCGTCGCACAGGGCCGCGAGGTGCTCGCCGTCGAGCGGGACCCCGTCCTCGTGCAGCGCTACGCCCCCTCGTTGACCCACGTGGTGGAGGCGGACGCCACCGACTCCGAGGCCCTGCGCCAGCTCGGTGCGCAGGACTTCTCGACGGCGGTGGTCGGCGTGGGCACCTCCATCGAGGCATCGGTGCTGATCACCGTGAACCTCGTGGACCTGGAGATCCCCCACATCTGGGTGAAGGCGATCAGCGAGGCGCACGGCACGATCCTCAAGCGGATCGGGGCGAACCACGTGATCTTCCCGGAGCACGACGCCGGCGTGCGCGCCGCCCACCTCGTGAACGGGCGCATGCTCGACTTCATCGAGTTCGACGACGACTTCGCGATCGTGAAGATGTACCCGCCGGCCGAGTGCGTGGGCTTCACGCTCGCCGAGTCCAAGGTGCGCTCCAAGTACGGCGTGACCGTGGTGGGCGTGAAGACCCCGGGCGAGGACTTCACCTACGCCCAGCCGGACACCCGGGTGGGCCCGCGCGACACCCTCATCGTCTCTGGCCACACCGACCTCATCGACCGGTTCGCGGCCCGGCCCTGAGGCATGCCCGCGCCGTCAGGCCCCGAACTCCTCGGCCATCTCCTTGTCGCGCTGCGCGGCCGCGTCCATGGCACGGTTCACGAGGTCGCCCATGCCGCCGTCCAGGAACGCCTCCACGGCCTTCTCGGTGGTCCCGTTCGGGCTCATCACGGCCTTGCGCAGAGCCTCGGCCCTGGCCCCCTCCTGCTGGAGCATGATGCCGGCTCCCTTGACGGTGGCCGCGGCCATGGCCTCGGCGGAGGCGGCGTCCAGTCCCATCTCCGCACCGTGGGCGGCGATCAGCTCGGCCAGCAGAAACACGTAGGCCGGGGCGGAGCCGGCGGTCGCCACCACGGCGGAGAGCTGCTCCTCGGCCACCGGCACCACCAGGCCGGAGCCCTCGAAGAGAGCGCGCACGGCGGTGGTCTGCTCCTCGGTGACGCCCGGCCCGGGGGCCACGCCCACGACGCCGGAGCCCACCGTCAGGGGCGTGTTCGGCATGGTCCGCACGATCGGCTGCCCCGCCGGCAGCACGGCGGCCATGGTCGCGGCGGTGACGCCGGCTGCCACGGACACCACCACGGTCTCGGGGCGCAGCGACGGCGCCAGGTCCGTGAGGGTGGCGACCATGTCCTTCGGCTTCACGCCCACCAGGACGATGTCCGCCTCAGCGACCGCGGCATGGTTGGCGCGTTCGTCCCGCTCCTGGGAGGTCACGGTGACGCCGTGCTGCGCGGCGGCCTTCTCGGCGGAGGCGGCGGAGCGGGTGGTCGCGGTGACGTCCTCGGCGCGCACGGCGCCGGCCTCGAGGGCTCCGGCGAGGATCGCGCCGGTCATGGTGCCCAGGCCCAGGATGGTCAGCTTCATGGTCGGTCCATCTCCTTCGTGGTCGGGCGCAGAACGCCGCCGTCGTGGTGGTGGTCGGTCCCGCCGGCGGCCAGATGCTCGCGCGCGAACGCGAGCGAGGCGGCCAGCTTCTCCTCGCGCTGGCCCGCGTACTCCACGCCGCGGGTGCCCACCTCCACGCACACCGCGCCGGCCAGGCCCTCGGTCGCCACGTGGCGCAGGGTCTCGGCCACGCGCTGCGTGCCCTCGCCGGGGACCAGGTGGTCGTCCTTGCCGGAGTCGTCGCCGTCGGTGAGGTGGACGTGCCGCAGCCGCGGGCCGAGCTCGCGGACGGCCGCCAGGGAGTCCGCCCGCGCGATGGCCGCGTGGGAGAAGTCCCAGCAGATGTGCTCGTACGGCTCGGGCAGCGGGTTCCAGTGCGGCAGGTACATCTTGGCCTCGCGGCCGTAGGCCCGCCACGGGTACATGTTCTCCACCGCGATCACGACGCCGGTCTCCGCCATGAGCTCGTGGATGCCCTCGGCGAAGCGCACCGCGTACGTGCCCTGCCAGCGGAACGGCGGGTGGGCGACCACGGTGGCCGCGCCCACGGCCTGCGCCAGCTCGACTGAGCGGCGGATCTTGGACCACGCGGAGCCCCAGACCTGCTGCGTGAACAGCAGAGTGGGCGCGTGGATGGAGTCGATGGGCATCCCGTGCCGCTCGGACAGCCGCGTCAGCCGCCGCGCGTCCTGGCTCCACGCGTTGTGCGTGACCATGACCTCCACGCCGTCGTAGCCGAGGTCCTCGGCGGTGGCGAACACGTCCTGGGTGCCCAGGGGGAACACGGACGAGGAGGACAGGGTCACGGGGATGTCCGCTCCGAAGCGCGCCGCGGGGGCCAGGTGCGCGGTGGAGTCCGGCATGGTCAGCGCACCCCCAGGCTCAGTCCCGGCAGGAGGGTGTCCGGGTTGAGGTTCACGTGGCCGACGCCGGGCCGGCCGTCCCGGGTGAGGTGGCCCTCGAGCATGAGCGCGTCGAGGCGGTTGAGGATCAGGCCCTCGCGCAGCGCCCACGGGCAGATCTCGAGCTGGGCGATGCCGAACGTGCGCATGGCAGTCAGCGCGACGATCGCCCCCGCGAACACCTGATGCGCGCGCACGTCCGAGACGCCGGGCAGCTCCGCCCGCTCCGCGATGGTCATCGCCGCGAGGCGGTTCACCCACAGGTGCAGGTCGTCCGCGCGCAGGTGCCGCTTCACGAAGGGCCCCGCCGCCGACGGCGCCGCCCCGGTGATCCGGGCGAGGGAGCGGAACGTCTTCGAGGTGGCGGTGACCACCACGGGCGACTCGATGCGCGGGAAGGCCGTATACGCCTCCTCGAGTCGCTTCTCCACGTGCTTGCGGAGCTTCTTCACCGCCTTGGGGCTGGGCGGGTCCTCGGGCACCCAGTCGCGGGTGAGGCGGCCGGCGCCCAGCGGCAGGGACAGGGCGTGCGAAGGCAGCTCGTCCTGGCCGTAGGCGATCTCGAAGGAGCCGCCGCCGATGTCGAAGTTCAGGATGGAGCCGGCGCCCCAGCCCTGCCAGCGGCGCACGGCGAAGTACGTCATGGCCGACTCCTGGTCCCCCGTGAGCTCGGAGAGGTGCACACCGGTCTCGGCCTGCACGCGGGCCAGCACGGCGGCACCGTTCGCGGACTCGCGGATCGCCGAGGTGCAGAACGAGATCATGTCCTCCGCCCGGTGCTCCTCCGCGAACGCGGCGGCCTCACGGACGAAGTCCACGAGCTCCCGCTGTCCCTCCTCCGTGATCGCCCCGTCGGCGTCCTGGTAGCGGATCAGCGGGAGGGAGCGCTTGTGCTCCGCGTAGGCGACGGGGCGGGCCCCCGGGTGGGCGTCCACGAGCAGCAGGTGGACGGTGTTGGAGCCGATGTCCAGGACACCGAGGCGCATGGCGCTCAGGCCTTCTTCCGCGCGGTGGACCTCTTGGCCGGGGTCTTGCGCGCCGCCGGCTTCTTGGCGCCGCCGCGGGTGGCCGGGCCCTTGGCGCGCTTGTCCGCGAGCAGCTGGTAGGCCTCCTCCGCCGTGAGCTCCTCGGGCTGGCGGTCGCGCGGGACGGTGATGTTGGTGACGCCGTCCGTGACGTACGGGCCGAAGCGGCCCTCCTTCACGGTGACCTTCTTGCCGGAGACCGGGTCCTCGCCGAACTCGGCCAGCGGCGGCTTGGCGGCCCCGCGGCCACGCTGCTTCGGCTGGGCGTAGATCTCGAGGGCCTGCTCCTGCGTGATGCTGAAGATCTGGTCCTCGGAATCGAGCGAGCGCGAGTCCGAGCCCTTCTTCAGGTAGGGCCCGAAGCGGCCGTTCTGGGCGGTGATGACCTCGCCCTCGGCGTCCGCGCCCACGACGCGCGGCAGGGACATCAGCTGCAGCGCCTGCTCGAGGGTCACGGTGTCCACGGACATGCTCGTGAAGAGGGAGCCGGTGCGGGGCTTCTCCTTGGCCGGCTTCTTCTTCGGCTTGGGCTTGCCGTTCTTGTAGTACTCGGTGGGCTGGGCGTCGAGCCAGGCCTGCAGCTCCTCCTCGGTCATCTCCGGGATGACCTCGGTGACGTAGGGCCCGTAGCGCCCGTCCCTGGCGACGACGGTCCGGCCCGTCTCCGGGTCCGTGCCGAGCTCGCGCTCGGAGGGCTGGGCGGTGGCGAACAGCTCCTCGGCCTTGGCCGGGGTGAGCTCGTCCGGGGCCAGGTCCTCGGGGACGTTGGCGCGCGGCGGGGTGGCGCCCGCCTCCGCGTCGGCCGGCAGCGACCGCTCCAGGTACGGGCCGTACTGGCCCACCCGCAGGGTGATGTCCTCGGTGATCGGCAGCGAGTTCACGGCCCGCGCGTCGATCTCGCCGAGGTTGTCCACCACGTGCTTGAGGCCCTCGACGCCCTTCTCCGTCTCCGCGGCGGGGGCCCCGAAGTAGAAGGTCTGCAGCCAGGCCTCGCGGCCGAGCTCGCCCGCCGCGATCCGGTCGAGGTCGTCCTCCATGCGGGCCGTGAAGTCGTAGTCCACGTACTTCGCGAAGTAGTCCTCGAGCAGCCCGATCACCGCGAACGCGGTCCACGACGGGACGAGCGCGGTGCCGCGCTTGGACACGTAGCCGCGGTCCATGATCGTGGAGATCGTCGGGGCGTACGTGGAGGGACGCCCGATCTCGCGGCGCTCCAGCTCGGCGACGATCGACGCCTCGGTGTAGCGGGCCGGCGGGGAGGTCTCGTGCCCGGTGGCCTCGATCGGGTCACCGGTGAGGCGCTCGCCCTGGGCCACCTGCGGCAGGCGGCGGTCCTTGGCCTCCGCGTTCTCGCCGTCGACCTCGGCGTCCCGGCCCTCCTCGTACGCGTCGAGGAAGCCCTTGAACGTGATGACCGTGCCCGAGGCGCTGAACTGCGCGAGGCGGCCGTCCTGCGCGGTGGCCGAGAGCCGCAGCGTGGCGGTGTAGCCCTTGGCGTCGGCCATCTGCGAGGCCACGGTGCGCTTCCAGATCAGCTCGTACAGGCGGAACTCGTCCGGGCGCAGCTCGGCCTTGATCTGGGCCGGGGTCCGGAAGGAGTCCCCCGCGGGCCGGATGGCCTCGTGGGCCTCCTGCGCGGTCTCGTTGCGCTTGGCGTAGACGCGCGGCTGGGCCGGCACGGCGTCCGCCCCGTAGAGCTCGGTAGCCTGGCGCCGGGCGGCCTGCACGGCCTCCTGCGAGAGGTTCACCGAGTCCGTGCGCATGTACGTGATGTAGCCGTTCTCGTACAGGCGCTGGGCCACCTGCATGGAGACGCGGGAGCTCATGCGGAGCTTGCGGGCGGCCTCCTGCTGCAGCGTGGAGGTGGTGAAGGGGGCGGCCGGGCGGCGGGTGTACGGCTTGTCCTCCACCGAGTCGACCGTGAAGTCCGCCCCGCGCAGACCCTCGGCCAGCGAGCGGGCGCCGGCCTCGTCCAGGTGGGTCACCTTCTTGCCGGCGGAGGCCTTGAGCCGCCCGGCGTCGTCGAAGTCGCGGCCCGTGGCCACGCGCTGGCCGTCCACCGTGCTGAGGCGGGCCGTGAACGAGCTGCCCACGGCGTCCGCGGCCTGCGCGCCCTCGGCCACCGTGAAGGTGCCCTCCACGCCCCAGTAGTGGGCGGAGACGAAGGCCATGCGCTCCCGCTCGCGCTCGACGACGAGGCGGGTGGCCACCGACTGCACGCGGCCCGCCGAGAGCCCGCGGGAGACCTTGCGCCAGAGCACCGGCGAGAGCTCGTAGCCGAACAGGCGGTCGAGGATGCGGCGCGTCTCCTGGGCGTCCACGAGGGCCGTGTCCAGCTCACGGATGTTCTCCAGACCGCGGCGCACGCCCTCCTTGGTGATCTCGCCGAAGGTCATGCGGTACACCGGCACCGTGGGCTTGAGGGTGTCCAGCAGGTGCCAGGCGATGGCCTCGCCCTCGCGGTCCGCATCCGTGGCGAGGTAGAGGGCCTCGGCGTCCTTGAGCTCGCGCTTGAGCTCGGTGACCTTCTTCTTCTTGTCCGGGTGCACCACGTAGTACGGGGTGAAGCCGTGCTCCGTGTCCACGGCGAACTTGCCGAACGGGCCCTTCTTCATCTCCGCCGGCAGGTCCGAGGGCTTGGGCAGGTCGCGGATGTGCCCCACGGAGGAGTCCACCACCCAGCCCTCGCCCACCGCGTTGAGGTACTTCGCGATGGACTTGCTCTTGGCCGGGGACTCCACGATGACCAGCTTCTTGCCCGAGGGCACGGGAGCGGTCACGGAAGCGGGGGGAGTGGACAACGGGTCCTCCTGGGACGGGATTGTTGCGGATCCGGGGCCGACGCGAGCCGACCCGCGTCCGCCGCGGACGGACGTCCCCACATCGTAGGGCGCGCTGACCACGATAACGCCCGGCGTCCCCGCGCCCGCCACCGCCCGATCGTCAGCCCTCCACCAGGAACCCGTCCTCGTACAGCTCCCGCAGCGCGGCCAGCAGGCCGGCCCGCCCGACGTCGTCCAGCTCCAGCAGCGCGGCGACCGCGCCCACCAGCTGCCCCACGGACAGCTCGCCGTCGCTGGCGGACAGCACGCCCGCCGTCGCGGTGTCCAGGCGCGCCACGCGCCGGAACCCGGAGCCCTGCCGGGCCAGGATCACCTCGGGGTGCTCCGCCCCGAACCGCTGGTGCCGCTCTTCCGTGACGTCCGCGGCCACGCGCAGGTGCAGGCCCCGCAGCGCGGCCAGGGCCGGGTCCCCGACGGCGTCCCCGGCCCCGGCGCCCGCGGCGAGCCGGTCCCGGCGGGCGACGGCGGCGGCCCACGCGGCGCCGAGGGCCTCGTCCACGGGCTGGGTCAGCTCCTCAACGACCACCCACCCCCGGCCCTGGGAGCCGTCCGCGGCGGGCCGACGCAGCCACACGTGTCCGAAGCCGACCCCGGCCACGCCGCGGGCGTCGAAGTCCTCCAGGTACCCGCGGTAGGCGGCCTCATAGGCGGGCGGGTCGAGCTCGAGCGAGGAGTCCTGCAGCCACGTCTCCGCGTAGCCCGCGGGGTCCTGCCGGTCGCGCTGGAGCAACCAGGCCTGCATCCCCGGCGCCACCCACGAACGCGGGCGCGCGTTCCACGGTGCGGTGTCGGCGTCGGTGGTGTCCCCCGCCGGGATCTCCCAGTTGGCGAGCAGCTGCGCGGTGCCGCCCTCGGCGAGCACGTCCGGCAGGGCCGCGATCAGCTCCGCGACGATCCGGTCGCCCTCACGGCCGCCGTCGCGGTAGGTCAGCACGGGCGCGTCCGGGTCCGTGCGCGGGGTGATCACGAACGGCGGGTTCGAGACCACGAGGTCGAACCGCTCCCCCGCCACCGGCGCCAGCAGATCGCCGGCCGCCAGCCGGACCCGGTCCTCGAGCCGCTCCCGGTCGAGGCCGAGCACGTCCGCGTTGAGCAGCAGGTTGAACCGGGTGAAGGCGAGGGCGCGCTCGGAGAGGTCCGTGGCGGTCACGTGGTCGGCGTGGGCGAGCAGGTGCAGGGTCTGGATCCCGCAGCCCACCCCCACGTCCAGGGCGCGGGCCACGGGACGGCGCTGCGTGGCGCCGGCGAGCGTGAGGGAGGCCCGACCGATGCCGAGCACGTGCTCGGGAGGCAGCGGGCCGCGCCGCTGCAGGGCCGTCAGGTCCGAGGCGATCCACATCCGGCCCGGCTCGTCCGCGTCGTACGGCGAGAGGTCCACCGCGCCGCGCACGCGCCCGTCCGGCCCCTCGACGACGAGCCCGGCCGCCACGGCCCCGGCCAGACCGAGGCTGGGCAGCGCGGCGTCGAGGTCGGCGGCGGGGACGGGGTCGCCGAGCAGCCAGGCCCCGACGGCGGCGGCGAGGCCCCGCGTGCCGTGCCGGTCGCCGGGGCCGGCTGCGTCGTCGTGCCGGCCGGGGCCCGCCAGGTGACCGGCGACGACGCGGCGGGCGGCCTCGGCGTGCTCGCGGTCCAGGGCGAGCGTGGCCACGGCTCCGAGCAGCCCCTCGACGGCGGCGGTGGTGAACGGCAGGGCCGCCAGGTCCGCGGCGAGGGCCGCGGCCGTGGCCGGGGTCAGCCGCGGGGCGGGGGGCGACGGGGGTGTCGGGACGGGACTCATGCCTCGGTCCTCTCGGCGGGGTGGGGGCGGTGGGCGCAGAAGGGGCAGCGGTGCTCGGGGTCGTCGGCGGCGCAGGCCGCGCAGCGGACCTCGAGCGTGGTGCAGGCCGGGTCGGCGCAGTTGCGCAGCGCCGAGGTCGGGGCCTCGCACGTGACGCACCGGCCGATGGTCTCGGCATCGGCGGTGAAGCGGGTGGACAGGCGTCGGTCGAACACGGCCAGCTCGCCCCGCCACAGTCCGGCGTCGCCGCGGGCCTCGCCGTAGCGGACGATGCCGCCGTCGAGCTGGTAGACCTCGGCGAAGCCGCGGTCCTTGAGCAGGGCGGAGAGGACCTCGCAGCGCACGCCGCCCGTGCAGTAGGTGATCAGCGGCGCGTCCTTGAGGTGGTCCAGGGCCCCGGAGTCGACGGCGGCGAGCAGGTCGCGGGTGGTGTGCGCGTCCGGGACCACGGCCCCGTCGAAGCGGCCGATGGCCGCCTCCACCGTGTTGCGGCCGTCGAGGAAGCGCACGGGGTTCGCGGTGCCGGCGCGCTCGGCGACCAGCGCGTCCACCTGGACGGGCGTGAGCCGCTCCCCCGTGCCGACGATCCCGTCCGCGTCCACGGTGACGCGCTCGGGGGCCCCGAACGCGACGAGCTCGGGCTTGACCTTGACCGAGAGGCGGGGGAAGTCCGCCGCCGAGCCGTCCGACCACTTCACTTCGAGGTCCCGGAACGCCGGATGCTCCCGCGTGCCGCGCATGTAGCGCTTGACGGCGTCGACCGGTCCGCCGACGGTCCCGTTGATCCCCTGCGGCGACACGATGATCCGGCCGGTCAGGCCGAGGGACGCGGCGAGCGTGCGCTGCCACAGCCGCACCGCCTCGGGGTCGGCGAGCGGGGTGAACCGGTAGTACAGCGCGATGCGCGAGAGGGGGGCGGTGCTCATCAAGGTCCAGGCTAGTGCGCGACCCCGGACGCCACGGCCGTGAGGGCGGGCGGGGCCTGGCCCGCACCGGCCACACGCCTTACCCTTCAGACATGACTGAGCATCTGGATCCGGCACTGGTCGACATCTGGTTCGCGGCCTGGTCGCGATCGCGCGGCTACCGTACGAGCCAGGAGGCGGGGCGACGCGCGGCCCTGCGCACCCCTCGCCCCGCCCGCATGATCCCCGGCGGCTCCGGTCGCGCCACGGTGGACGTGCCGGCCACGTGGGAGCACGTGGTGGTGAACCCCTCCCGCGGGGAGCTGGAGGACCTGCGCGAGGCGGTGCGGGACCAGGAGCAGATCCTGCTCACAGTGTTCGGCGACGCCGGCGAGGACCCGAAGGCCATGGGTCTGAAGGCCCAGGCCGAGCCGGAGCGCTTCATGACCATGGACATGGACCCCGAGCTGCAGGACGTGGAGCCCCCGCTGCTGCCCGAGGGCTATGAGGCCCGCGTGGACCAACCGATGGAGGGCAGCCGTCGCCTGCGCATCCTGGCCGTCGGCGCCTCGACCGTGCCCGAGGGCGAGGAGGAGCTCGCCGCCCTCGGCTGGGTCACCGAGGAGGGCGGCACCGCCGTCTACGACCGGATCTGGACGTCCCCGAACCACCGTCGCCGCGGCCTCGGCTCCCTCGTGATGCGCTACCTCACCTCCGAGGTCATGAGCGAGGGTGAGATCAGCCGCGGCCTGCTCGTCGCGTCCCCGGACGGCCAGAAGCTGTACCGCCACCTGGCCTGGACCGACCTCGGCCCCGTGTCCATCTGGGGTCGCGGCCTGGCCGAGGACAACCCCGCCGCCGAGCACACCGGCACCATGGGGGCGTGACCGGCCACCTCCC
Source organism: Micrococcus sp. GbtcB5 (assembly GCF_019091605.1). NCBI lineage: Bacteria > Bacillati > Actinomycetota > Actinomycetes > Micrococcales > Micrococcaceae > Micrococcus > Micrococcus sp. GbtcB5. The sequence continues at coordinate 57,983 of NZ_JAGXJK010000012.1, read as the reverse complement.
GGAGCACGATCCCTGGGCGGATCCCGCGGGCGGCTGGGGGCCGCCCGGCACGGCGGATTCCGCGCCGCCCGTCGACGACGCCGCCCCGGACTTCTCCGGACCGGAGCCGCAGCCCGTCGGTGCGGTGGTGGCCGACGTCGTGGCCGGGCTGTCCGTCACGGCGCCCGGCGACCTGCGCCCGGACACGCCGGCGGGGGCCGGACTCCGTGCGGCGCTGGGCCGGACCGGGCTGCCCGAGCAGATCCGCCACGTCACCGAGCTGCCCGCACGGCAGGCCCGGCACACGGACTGGCCCGCGGACGCTCCGGAGGGCCTAGTCAGGGCCTTCGCGGCGCGCGGCGTCGAGCGGCCGTGGCTGCACCAGGTACGGGCGGCGGCCCTGGCCGGCGCGGGGACGCACACCGTGCTCGCCACGGGCACGGCGTCGGGCAAGTCGCTGGGCTACCAACTGGCGGTCGGCACCCGGCTGGCCGCCGACCCCCGGGCCACCGCGCTCTACCTCGCCCCCACCAAGGCCCTCGCGGCGGACCAGCTGACCTCCTGGCGCGCCCTCGAGCGGGACGGCGCCCCTGGGCTGCGCGCGGCCCCCTACGACGGCGACACCGCACCGCAGGACCGGATCTGGGCCCGCGAGCATGCCACCGTGCTCATGACCAACCCGGACATGCTCCACGTGGGGATCCTGCCGCACCACGAGCGGTGGGCCGCGTTCTTCCGGAATCTGGCGTTCGTGGTGGTGGACGAGTCGCACACGTACCGGGGCGTCTTCGGCTCGCAGGTGGGGATCCTGCTGCGTCGGCTGCGGCGCATCGCCACCCACTACCGCGGGGACCGTCCGGAGACCGTGTTCATCGGGGCGTCGGCGACGTCGGCGGATCCGGCCGGGCACTTCGCCCGACTGATCGGGGCGCCGGCCACGGCCGTCACCGAGGACGCGTCCCCGCACGGGGCGGTCACGGTGGCGTTCTGGGAGCCGGAGCTGACAGACCGCCGGGGCGAGAACGGCGCGCCCGTCCGCCGCTCGGCGATGGCCGCCGCCGCCGACCTGGTCACGGACCTGGCCCTGCAGCAGGTGCGCACGCTGGCGTTCATCCGCTCGCGGCGAGGGGCTGAGGCCATCGCCAGCGCGGCCAAGCGGCAGCTCGAGGAGGTCGAGCCGGGGCTCGGCACGCGGATCGCGGCCTACCGCTCGGGCTACCTGCCCGAGGAGCGGCGGGAGCTGGAGGCGGACCTGCGCTCGGGTCGGCTGCTGGGCATGGCCTCGACGCCGGCGCTGGAGATGGGCATCGACGTCGCGGGGCTGGACGCCGTGGTGGTGGCCGGCTGGCCGGGCACCCGCGCGTCGTTCTTCCAGCAGATCGGCCGCGCCGGGCGCGGCGGCCAGGATGCGCTCGCGTTCTTCGTGGCCTCGGACGACCCCCTGGACACGTTCGTGGTGGACCACCCGGAGGCCGTGTTCGACCTGGGCGTGGAGGACACCGTGGTGGACCCGGAGAACCCGCACCTGCTCGGCCCGCAGCTGTGCGCGGCCGCCGCGGAGCTGCCGATCACGCCCGAGGCGTTCGGCTGGTTCGGGGAGCCGGAGCGGGTGCGCGCCCTGCTGGACGTGCTGGTCGAGCAGGGGCTGCTGCGCCGTCGGCCGGCCGGCTGGTTCTGGACGCACCCCGAGCACGCCGCCGGCATGGTCTCCCTGCGGGACGACGGGGGCGGTCCCATGGACATCATCGACGCCGAGTCCGGCGCCCTGCTGGGCACGATGGACTCGCCCCAGACCCACTACCAGGCGCATCCCGGCGCGGTGTACGTGCACCAGGACCGCACGTACCTCGTGGAGGAGCTGGACGAGGACGCGCACGCGGTGGTCGTCACGCGCGCCTGGCCGGACTTCACCACGCAGGCCCGGGACGTCACGGAGATCGAGATCGTGGCGGTGCACCGCCGCCTGGACGCGCGCGCGGGCACCCTGCGCTGGTGCCTCGGGGACGTGCAGGTCCGCACCCAGGTGGTGTCCTTCCAGCGCAAGGCCCTGGTCTCCGGGGAGGTGCTCGGCGAGGAGCCCCTCGACCTGCCGGCACGGGACCTGTTCACCTCCGCGGTGTGGTTCCAGGCAGCCTCGGACGAGCTCATCGCCGCGGGACTGACCACGGATCGCCTGCCCGGCGCCCTGCACGCGGCCGAGCACGCGATGATCGGCATGATGCCGCTCGTCGCCTCGAACGACCGCTGGGACATCGGCGGCGTCTCGATGGTCCTGCACCCGGACACCGGCTCCCCCGCCGTGTTCGTCTACGACGGCCGGCCCGGCGGGGCGGGCTTCGCCGAACGCGGCTTCGAGCAGGCGCGGCGCTGGGTCGAGGCGACGGCGGGGGCCATCGCGGCGTGCGAGTGCGCGGAGGGCTGCCCGTCCTGCGTGCAGTCCCCCAAGTGCGGCAACCGCAACAGCCCGCTGGACAAGGCCGGCGCGCTGACCGTCCTGCGGTTCCTGATGGAGCACGCCGATCACCTCGTCCCGGCGGACGCCTCGACCGACGGCTCGGGCGGCGGTGCCTCCGGCGGGTCCGCGGACGCGGCGCCCGGGGCCTGAGACCGCGGCGGGCCCGCGACGGCGTCGGCCGTGGCCGCCGGCAGCGGGGCGCGGGTGAGCTCGACCGCGACGCGCACGGTCCCGTCCTCGCGCACCTCGCACGCCACGACGGCGGCCCCGTTGCGTTCGGCGGTCCGCCCGGCCAGCGCGCACGGCTCGTGGTCGGAGAGCCCGCGCCGGGCGTCGGAGGCGGCGAGCGCCGCCAGATCGGCGGCCCCGGCCGCCCGGGCGCCGGTGACCGAGGCCTGCCCCAGCGCCGCGACCGCCAGCAGCAGCCCCGCCCCCAGGGCGGCGGTGCCCAGGACGGACACGGTGCCCGAGCCGCGTTCGCCCCGCGCGGGCGCCCTCCCGCGGGTCATGACCGGTCCTCCGGCGAAGCGGCGGGCGTTCCGGGCCGCTGGTCGGGGGCGGCGGCGTGCGCGGTGAGGGTGAGGGCCTCGGCCCAGGCGAGCGGCCCGGGACCGGGCTGGACGACCTCGACGGTCACCCAGCCGCCCTCGATGGTGTGCGAGAGCGAGGCATCGTCGCCGGCCATGCGTGCCACGGCGTCCCGGGCCGCCGCCTCGTCATCGCCCCGGGCGAGGATGCGGGCGGCCGACGCCGCCGCGTCCTGACCCCGCACCTGCTGCACCGCGGCGGCCCCGGCCAGCAGGACGGACACGAGCACGAACGCGATCACGGGCAGCAGCACCGCGTACTCGGCCGTGACGGCCCCGGTCTCGCCGCCCCGGAGCGCCCGGGACCACCCCGCCGTCCGGGCGCCCGTGCGGCGCGCGGACGGCGGGGCGGAGGTCGGGTGCTCAGTCACGCTGGAGCGCCCCGGAGACGAGGTCCACGAGCAGCGACTGCACGTCCGGGCTGGTGAGCACGACGGCCAGCACGCCCGCGAAGCCCACGGCGGCGAGCGTGAGGATGCCGTACTCGGCCGTGATCGCGCCGGTCTCCTCGCCCGCGGCGTCGACGACGCGGGCGAGGCGGTCGCGGTCGCTCGGGCGGGTGACGGCGGGCTGGGCGGTGTGGGAGCGGTGGGTCATGGTGGTCCTCCTGGAGTGGGCCCCGCGGTGCGGGGCGGTGATGACGGCCCGGCCGGGCCGCTGGTCCCAGGCTGGCCCGCTCCGGGGCCCGCGCGCCGAGGGCGGCGCGGATCCGGGGATGGGCCGGGGCGATCGGGGCCCTGTGCAGGACCGGACGCCCCGGCGTCGCCGCCGCCTCAGCCCGGTCCCGCCCTGAGCAGGGCCATGACGACGGGCACCACGCCCCAGCACACGAAGGCGGGCAGCAGGCACAGCCCCAGCGGCATCACCAGGCGCACGGCGAGCTCCTCGGCCGCCCGTTCGTCGGCCCGTCGGGTCTGCTGACGGACGGCGGCGGCGGTCTCGGCCAGCGTGCGGGCGCCGGCCATCCCGGACCGATGCAGCGGTCGCAGTCGGGCGGCGGTCTCGATCCACACCGGGTCCGTGTCGAGGCCCGCCCACGCCTCGTCCCAGTCCCGGCCCCACAGCAGCAGCGCCGCCGTGGCCCGCAGGCCGCGGGCGCCCGGCAGGGTCCGGCCGAGGTCGTCCAGCGCGGCGGGCAGGGATCGGCCGGCGCTGAGCAGCGCCGCCAGCACGTCCAGCACGACGGCGGCGCCCACCGCCGCCGGCTCGCGCGCGGCCGCACGCAGCAGCAGGCGCGTCCAGGACCGCCCGGCCAGCCAGAACAGCAGCCCCACCGCGGCGACCACGGCGCCGAAGGGCGAGCGGACCAGGTCCCACGGGGAGGTGCCGAGCAGCCACGCGAGGCCGAGGCCGCCCAGGGGCAGCCACTGCAGCAGTCGGGACGTCGCGCCCGGCCCCGCCGCGGCCGAGCGGCGGGCCCGGGCCGCGTCCACGTCCGCCTCGAGACTGTGGGCCAGCCGCCGGGCCACGGCTGCGGGAGCGGCACCCGCCCGGGCCCCGGCCGCGAGCGCCGCGTCGACCAGCGCCCAGCCCGGGTCCCGTGCGGGGGTCCGCCAGGGCAGGGTCCCGCCGCGGCGCGCCGCCTCCCCGGTCGGCGCATGCGACGCCGGCACATCCCAGGCCAGCGCCTCGGCCCGGCGTCGGGCGTGGTGATGGGCACAGCATGCGGTCCCCACCTCGCCCGGGTCCGACCCGCAGGCGGGCAGGGTGCACGCGGTCTCCCGCCAGGCCTGCTCCTCGGTCAGGCCGGCCGAGACGAGGGCGGCCCAGCGGCGCAGGACGCCGACAAGCACCTCCGTCTCCTCCTCCGGCCTCGCCCGCCCCGCCCGCCAGGGCAGCAGCGCCACGGCACGCCCAGCGCGCGACCGTCGTGCCTGCCCGGCCGCCGTCGTCGTGCTCACCGGCCGCACCGCCCCGCCAGCCGGGCCGCGAGCGCGGGCACGCCGGGTCCCTCGACGGTCCGCCCACCCGCCGCCTCCGTTCCGGGCCGCCACGTGAGGGCGGGCAGCAGGGCGAACCCGTCGGCGCGCGGGTCCGGGACGGCGAGTTCGACTGGATGCCGCCCGTGGCCGTCGCGGGCGACGTGCAGCACGGCGTCCACGCCGGCGCGGGCCTGCGCGGCCACCGTCTCGGGCCGCCAGCCGGCCAGGGAGGCCATGGCCGTCAGCCGGGCGGGCACCTCGGCGGCGGCGTTGGCGTGCAGGGTGCCCCACGCGCCCTGGTGTCCCGTGTTCAGGGCGGTGAGGACGTCGGCGACCTCGGCGCCGCGGCACTCGCCGACCACGAGCCGGTCCGGCCGCATCCGCAACGCGTGGCGGACGAGCTCGGCCAGTCCGACCTCGCCGGCGCCCTCCGCGTTGGCGGCGCGGCACTGCAGGGCGATCACGTGCGGGTGATCGGGCGCGGCCTCGGCCGTGTCCTCCACGACGACGATCCGTTCGTCCCCCGGCACCCGGCCGAGGGCTGCGGAGAGCAGCGTGGTCTTGCCCGCCCCGGTCGCGCCACTGACCAGGACGGTGGCACGGTCGCGCACGAGCGCCTCGAGGGCGTCGGCCCAGAGGGCGCCGTCCGGCCAGCCGTCGGCCAGCGCGGCCAGCGACGGCGTCGTCGCGGCCGGGATCCGCAGGCTCAGCAGGGTGCCGCCGCCACTGACCGGGGGCAGGACCGCGTGGACGCGCACGCCGCCCACGCGGGCGTCGGCCAGCGGCACCGCCGCGTCGAGGCGGCGGCCGGCCCGGTGCAGCAGCCGCACCGCGAGCGCCCGGGCGGTCTCGGGGTCGAGCCGACCCGGGCGGCGGACGAGGCCTTCGTCCCCGTCGGTCCACACCGCGCCCGCGCCGTCCACGAGCACGTCGGTCACGCCCGGGGTCCGCACCCAGGGTGCGAGCGGGCCGAAGCCGTCGAGCTCATCGACCAGCGCCGCCACGCGCGGGTCGTCGATCGGCGCGTCGAGGGCCTCGGCGATCAGCGGGGCCAGCGGCGGCTCCGCCCCGTCGGCGGCCGACGCACGGGCCTCGGCCACGCGCCGGCGCACGACGGCGGCGTCCAGCCCGCCGGGGCCCGCTGCGGGTGCGGCCAGCGGCGGCGCGGCGACCTGCGTGCGTTCCGGCTCGGCCGGGTCAGTGCGGGGCCACGGGAACCGTCGGCTGCCCTCGGGCGGGGCGGGGCGGCGTCGTCGGCCCCGGGGCGGGCGGGCCGGGGCGGCGGGGACGAACGGGCGCATGGCGGACCTCCTGCGGGATGGGGGGCGGCCGCCGCGGTCCGCGGCCGCCGGCCCGTCCAGTCCACCGCCTCGCCCGCGCGCCCGCCTGCCCCGGTCGTCCGGCTGGGGACACGTGCCCACCCCCCGGCGCCTGTGCAGGAGCGGACGGCGCCGCGCAGCCGTCAACCGCGCAGGATCTCGTGGGTCCGCGCGTCGCGCACGCGGGAGTCGTCCCACGGCACGTCCCAGCCCAGCAGCGCCAGCACACGGTCCAGCAGCGCCGCCGTGAACCCCCACACCAGGCGCTCGCCCACGAGGAAGCCCGGCGTCTCGCCGCGGCGGCCGTCGGGCCGGGCCACGCGGCACCGGTTCGCGGGGTCCACCAGGTCCGCGACCGGCATCCGGAACACGGCCGCGGCCTCGGCCTGGTCGACCACCGCCACGCGACTGGGGTCCCGCCACCACCCGAGCACCGGGTGCACCACGTGCCCGGAGACCACCACCGGCACCGCCGGCAGCACGCCCAGGACCTCCACGCCGGCCGGGTCCAAGCCGGTCTCCTCCTGCGCCTCGCGCAGGGCCGTGGCCACGACGTCGGCGTCCTCGGGGTCGACGCGACCGCCGGGGAACGCGATCTGCCCGGCGTGCTGGCGCAGGGTGGCGGCGCGCTGGGTCAGCAGCACGTCCACGTGCGGGTGCACGCGCTCGGCGTCGTGACGGGCGGGGACGTCGTCGAGGGCGCCGAACAGGATCAGCACGGCGGAGGGGCGCGGATCGCCGGACCGGGGCCACTCGAAGCCCCACATCGGCACGGCCTCGGGCGGGATGGTGGTGAGCGAGGCCGGGTCGTGGTGACCGGGCGCGTCCGCAGGGGCCGTGCCCCACCGGGCCACGAGGTCCGCCAGCTGGTCCCGCGCACCCGTCAGCGACGCCTCGGACGTCCCGGCGGCGTCGCGGGAGGTCGGGCGGGGGCTCGCGGGGGTCTCAGGCATAGCCCCCACGCTAGCCGCCGGTCGTAGCCTCGGGGCATGACGGCTCCCCTGACCTCGCCCCCGGCGGACGCCGCGTCCCCGGATCCGGTGGACGTCGCGGTGATCGGCGCCGGACAGGCCGGACTGGCGGTCGGCTACTTCCTGGCCCGGGCCGCGCGGGACGTCGACCGCGGGCGCCGGCCGGGCCCGCCGCCGTCGTTCGTCCTGCTCGACGCGTCCGCCCAGCCCGGCGGCGCGTGGCCGCACCACTGGGACTCCCTGCGCCTGTTCTCCCCCGCCGAGCACTCCTCCCTGCCGGGCCGACCCATGCCGCCGTCGCCCGGTCCCGGCACCCCGGACGCCGGGCACGTCGTCGCCTACCTGGCCGACTACGAGGACCGCTACGGGCTGCCGGTGCGCCGGGGCGTGCGTGTCGCGGCGGTGACGCACGACGCCGCCGCGTCCCCGCCGTTCACCCTGCGGCTCGAGGACGGCACGGCCCTGAGCGCCCGCGCGGTGGTCTCCGCGACCGGCTCGTTCACCCGCCCGTTCGTGCCGGCTCTCCCGGGCGCCGACCGCTTCGGCGGCACGCAGCGGCACTCCGCCGCGTACCGCTCCCCCGACGCGTTCGCCGGGCGGCGCGTCCTCGTGGTGGGCGGCGGCAACTCGGGCGCCCAGATCGCGGCTGACCTGCTGCTGGCGGGTGTCGCCACCACGTGGGCCACCCGGCGTCCGCCCCGGTTCATGCCGGACGACGTGGACGGGCGGGTGCTCTTCGACCGGGCCTCGGCGCGCGTGCTGGGCCGCTCCGAGGCGCGCGTGGGCGACCTCGGGGACATCGTCATGGTGCCCTCGGTGATCCGCGCCCGCGACGAGGCCGGGCTCCACGCGGTCCCCGCGCCCACCGCGCTCACGCCGGACGGCGTCCGCTGGGACCACGACGCCGGCGCGAGCCACGGCTGGCCCGCCGCCAGCCGCGCCGCGGCCCGGGTGCGCGGCACCGAGCACCCGGTGGACGACGTCGTCTGGTGCACGGGCTTCCGGGCGGACCTGCGCCACCTGCGGAGCCTCGAGCTGACCCGCCGCCCCTCCGGGGCGCCGGCGACGGAGCGTGCGCTGCCGACCGCCTCGGTGGACGTGCCGGGGCTGCACCTGCTCGGCTACGACGACTGGTGCGGGGCCGCCTCGGCCACGCTCGCGGGCGTGGGGGTGCACGCGCGCCGGGCCGTCGACGCGATCCTCGCGGGCCTCACCGCGGGCTGAGCGGGTGGACCAGCCGGGCGGTCAGGCCTCCAGTCCGTGGCCGAGCGCGCGCAGCTCGCGGCGCGTCCGCCCCGCGCGCAGGAGCTCGAGCAGCTCCTCCCGGCCGGGCTTGAGCTCGTAGGCGAGCAGGGCGCGCGCCCGCTCGGGGTCGGTCTCCCCCTCGCCGTAGGACGGGCACCAGCGGGCGATCGGGCACGCCCCGCACGCCGGGCGGCGCGCGTGGCACACGCGGCGGCCGTGGAAGATCAGCCGGTGGGAGAGCATCGTCCAGTCACGGCGCGGGAACAGGGCGCCCACGGCGTGCTCCACCTTCACCGGGTCGGTCTCGTCCGTGAACCCCAGGCGTCGGGCCAGCCGGCCGACGTGCGTGTCCACCGTGATCCCGGGCTGGCCGAAGGCGTTGCCGAGCACCACGAACGCGGTCTTGCGCCCCACCCCGGGCAGCGCCACGAGGTCCTCGAGACGGGCGGGGACCTCGCCGTCGTGCCGGGCCACGAGCTCCTGGGACAGCCGCAGGATCGCCGAGGCCTTGTTCCGGTAGAACCCCGTGGAGCGCACGAGCTCCTGCAGCTCGGGCTCGGTGGCCGCCGCCATCGCGTGGGCATCCGGGAAGCGGGCGAACAGCGCCGGCGTGGCCGCGTTGACGCGCACGTCGGTGGTCTGGGCGGACAGCACCGTGGCCACGAGCAGCTCGAACGGCGTCTCGAAGTCCAGCTCGGCGACGGCGTACGGGTACGTCTCGGCCAGGATCCGGTCGATCCGCCGCGCCCGGCGCACCAGGGCCAGCCGGGTCTCCCCGGTCGGCGTGCCCGTCGACTCCGTCTCCATCCGCGCGTCCTCCCGCCCTCGTGCGATCCGCTCAGGTCCGACCATCCTAGGGAGCGGGGCACATGCCGACGTCCGCACCGCGTCCGGCCCCCGCTTCTGGGTGCGATGCGACACACAGGACCTGAGGATTTGTGGCGACGACGCCGCGCGCGGCATGCTGAGGCGGGAGACTAGTGTGGGACGCGTCACATCCGTGCCGCGCACCGACCGCACCACCCCGAAAGGACCCCGTCGATGGACGAGCAGATCCCCACGTTCCCGCCCCCGACCGAGTTCGCCGCCCAGGCGGTGGCCGGAGCCGACCTCTACGAGGAGGCCGCCGAGGACCGCCTGGCCTACTGGGCCCGCCGCGCCCGCGAGATCCTGCACTGGGAGCAGGACTTCACCGACGTCCTGGACTGGTCCGACGCGCCCTTCGCGAAGTGGTTCGTCGGCGGCACCACCAACGCCGCGTACAACGCCCTGGACCGCCACGTCGAGGCCGGCCACGGCGACCGCGTGGCCATCCACTTCGAGGGCGAGCCCGGCGACACCCGGACTTACACCTACGCCGACCTGGCCGCCGAGGTCCGGCGCGCCGCCAACGCGTTCGAGTCCCTCGGCGTGACCAAGGGAGACCGCGTGGCCGTCTACCTGCCGATGATCCCGGAGGCCGTCATCACGATGCTCGCGTGCGCGCGCATCGGCGCGGTCCACTCCGTGGTCTTCGGCGGCTTCTCCTCCGACGCCCTGCGCTCCCGCGTGGACGACGCCGAGGCCAAGCTCGTCGTCACGGCCGACGGCTCCTTCCGCCGCGGCAAGCCCTCCATGCTCAAGCCCGCCGTGGACCAGGCCCTCTCCGCGCCCGGCCACACCGCCGAGCACGTGCTCGTGGTCCGCCGCAACGAGGCCGAGGTCGAGATGACCGAGGGCCGCGACCTGTGGTGGCACGACGTCGTGGACGCCCAGTCCGACGAGCACGAGCTCGTGTGGCACGACGCCGAGCACCCGCTCTACATCCTCTACACCTCCGGTACCACCGGGAAGCCGAAGGGCATCCTGCACACCACCGGCGGCTACCTCGTGCAGGCCGCGGCCACCCACCACGACACCTTCGACCTGCACCCGGAGTCGGACGTCTTCTGGTGCACCGCCGACGTCGGCTGGGTCACCGGGCACTCCTACGTCGCCTATGCGCCGCTGGTCAACGGCGCCACCCAGGTGATCTACGAGGGCACCCCGGACTCCCCGCACCAGGGCCGCTGGTGGGAGATCGTGCAGAAGTACGGCGTGAGCATCCTCTACACGGCGCCGACGGCGATCCGCACGTTCATGAAGTGGGGCCGGCACATCCCGGACGAGTACGACCTCTCCAGCCTGCGCGTGCTCGGCTCCGTGGGCGAGGCCATCAACCCGGAGGCCTGGCGCTGGTACCACGAGGTCATCGGCGCCGGCCGCTGCCCCATCGTGGACACCTGGTGGCAGACCGAGACAGGCGCCCACATGCTCACCCCGCTGCCCGGCGTGACCACCCTCAAGCCCGGTTCCGCCCAGAGGCCGGTGCCCGGCGTCGTGCTGGAGGTCGTGGACGAGCTCGGCGAGCCCATGACGGACACGAGCGCGGGCTTCCTCGTGGTGCGCGAGCCGTGGCCGTCCATGCTGCGCGGCATCTGGGGCGACCGGGAGCGCTTCAAGGAGACCTACTGGTCCCGCTTCCCCGGCATGTACTTCGCCGGCGACGGCGCCCGCTACGACGAGGACGGCGACATCTGGCTGCTGGGCCGCGTGGACGACGTCATGAACGTCTCCGGCCACCGCCTGTCCACCACCGAGATCGAGTCCTCCCTCGTGGCGCACCCGTCCGTGGCCGAGTCCGCGGTGGTCGGCGCGAAGGATGAGACCACGGGCGAGGCGGTCGTCGCGTTCGTCCTGCTCACCGAGGACGCCGCCGCGGCCGATCGCGACGTCGCCGAGGTCGAGGAGGAGCTGCGGCAGCACGTGGGCAAGAACATCGGCCCCATCGCCAAGCCCAAGCGCGTGCTCGTGGTCCCCGAGCTGCCCAAGACGCGCTCCGGCAAGATCATGCGCCGCCTGCTCAAGGACGTGGCCGAGGGCCGCGACCCGGGCGACTCCACCACGCTGGCCGACCCCACGGTCATGCAGCGCATCGTGGAGACGCTCGCACCGAAGGCCTGAGCCGGCACGACGACGCCGCCCCGGTCCGCACGCTGTGTGCGGTCCGGGGCGGCGTCGTCGGTGGGCGGGCCCGGCTCAGGCGCGGGCGGCCGCGTCCCGCCGGACCAGCTCCACGGCCTCGTCGGGCGTGTAGCCGAGGCGTTCGAGCAGGGTGTCGAGACAGCGGCGCACGGCCTGGTGCGCGGCGTCCGCGCGGGCGTCCGCCGAGGCGGCCACGAACGTGCCCGCGCGCCCCCGGGTGCGGATGGTGCCGTGCGCCTCGAGCTCCTTGTAGGCCCGGGCCACGGTGCCCGGTGCCACGCCGAGCTCGGCCGCGAGCGCACGCACGGGCGGCAGTCGGTCCCCGCGGGCGAGGGATCCGGAGGCGACGCCGGCCAGGACCGCGTCCACGATCTGCCGGTAGGGCGGGGCCGGCAGGCTCCCGTCCACCGCCACGACCGGCAGGGAGGCGGAGACCACGCCCGCGGCCCCGTCGGCGACCGAGGCCGCGGACGGGGCCGCTGCGGACGGACCGGGGGCCCTCATCGACTCACCGGTGCTGCGCGTCGAGACGGCCATCCTCGCGCTCCCACACGGCGGGGGCCAGTTCGTCCTCGATGGCGAGGTCGCCCGAGGAGTCGTCCGGGTGGCGGAGCAGGTGGACGGCGGAGACCGCGAGGCCGCCCCACACCAGGAGGATGGCCAGGGACATCATGACGATCGCTGCGGTGCTCATCGGTCAGAGCTCCTTCCGGGTGGCGGCCGCGGGCACCACCGGCAGGGCGCCGGTGGGGACGGTGCCCTCGGGCACGGCGTTGTGCGGGATGAGGTCGCCGTGGATCTCGCTGTCCAGGTCCTCGGCGTAGAGGTTGGACTTGCGGGACCACGGGATCAGGGAGAGCAGGATCGCCAGGGCGACGGAGCCGAGCGCGATGCCCCAGCCGAAGACGCCGAGGAAGTCGCCCGGGTAGCCCTCATAGCCCTCCGCGATCACCTTCATGATCCAGGAGAGCCAGATGTAGGCGAGCACGATCGGCATGAGCACGCCGATCAGCAGCACGTACCCGCGGCCGACCTTGAAGGAGGAGACGGCGTTGAGGTGCGCCGTGATGCGACGGGCCGAGCCCAGCGCACCGGTGACCAGGAGCACCGACAGGAGCGCCGCGCCCACGATGCCGAAGTTGTTGGCGAACGCGTCCATGGTGTCCAGCATCTGCAGGCCCGTGGTGGTGGAGAACAGGGCGAGGGAGACCACCCCGGACAGGCCGATCACCACGATCGTGGCCGTCCAGCGGCCCCAGCCGAGCTTGTCCTTCACGGCGGAGATGACGACCTCGAGGATCGAGATCAGCGAGGTGAAGCCGGCGACCACGAGCGAGCCGAAGAACAGCACGCCGATCAGGGCGCCGAGCGGGGCCTGCGAGATCAGGGTGGGGAAGGCGATGAACGCCAGGCCGATGCCGCTGCCGGCCACCTCGGCCACGGACACGCCGGAGGCCTGCGCCATGAAGCCCAGGGCGGAGAACACGCCGATGCCGGCCAGGATCTCGAAGCCCGAGTTGGAGAAGCCGACCACCAGGCCGGAGCCGGTGAGGTTCGTGCGGCGGTTGAGGTAGGAAGCGTAGGTGATCATGATGCCGAAGCCGACGGACAGCGAGAAGAAGATCTGACCGTAGGCGGCGATCCAGACGCCCGGGTCCGCCAGCGCGGCCCAGTTCGGCGTGAACAGCGCGTCCAGGCCCTGGGCGGCGCCCGGCAGGGTGAGGGCGATGCCGACGAGGATCAGGAACATCACGACGAGCAGCGGGATGCCGACCATCGAGGCCAGGGCCACGCCCCGGCGCACGCCGAAGCCCATGATGAGCAGCGTGATCACCCAGACGGCGAGCATGGGCCAGAAGACGCCCGAGACGACGTCGAAGGACGGGGACGGGTCGTCGGCGACCTGCAGGTAGTCGCCCATGAGGAAGGTCTCCGGGTCGTCGCCCCACCGCTGGTCCACGGAGAACCAGGTGTACATGATCGCCCAGCCGATGATCGCGGCGTAGTAGATCCCGATGACGACGCAGATGAGCACCTGCCACCAGCCGACGGTCTCGGTCCACCGGGACAGGCGCCGGAACGCCAGCGGCGCGGAGCCGCGGAAGCGGTGGCCGATCGCGTAGTCGAAGAACAGCAGCGGGATGCCCGCGGTGAGCAGCGCGATCAGGTAGGGGATGACGAACGCGCCGCCGCCGTTCTCATAGGCGACGTAGGGGAAGCGCCAGATGTTGCCGAGGCCCACGGCGGAGCCGATGGCCGCCAGGATGAAGGCCCACCGGCCGGTGAACTCCTCCCGGGTGCGCTTCGGCGCCGACGCGGGCGCGGAGACGGTGCTGGACATGCAGGACCTCCGGGGGTCGGGAAAACTCGAGTGTGACGGAGGACACAATAGTCGACACGGGCCGTTGCCGGACAGTCCGGTCCGGAATGCGGGCATCAGGCGCGTGGCGCGGCGCCGGCTCAGCCGCCCGGGACGCAGTCCCCCGAAGGGACCGTGGCCGTCATTTCCGGGGCCGCGGCGACGACGGGGGCGATGGTGTCCGCCGTCAGGGCGTAGCCGACGGCGTCCGAGCCCGGGGCCCGGGCGAACACCAGACCGGCCAGGTTCCCGGCCGTGTCCACCACCGGGCCGCCCGAGTAGCCGTGGCGGATGTCCGCCGCGAGGGTGTAGACGTCCACCATGCTCGCGGCACCGGTCAGGACGTCGCCGAGCGGCACCTCGCCGACGGCCTGCACGGTCGCGGGGGTGGAGGCGAACGGGCCGCCGTCGGGATAGCCCAGGACGGAGGCCGACGCGCCGCCCGTCAGCTCGGCGCCGACCGGCATGACGGGCAGGTTCGCGTCGTCGACCGCCAGGACGGCGAGGTCGTGCGCCGTGTCCAGGTGGACGATCCGCGCCGCGTGCACGCCGCGGGCGCGGTCCGTCACGGTGGGGGCGTCCACGCCGAGGACCACGTGCGCGTTCGTGAGCACGCGGTCCGGGGCCACGGCCACGCCCGAGCCGCTCTGCACCTGGTTGCACTGCGCGGCCGTCCCGGTCAGCCGGACGACGGCGGCCGACGCCGAGGAGGCGGCGGGAGTCGAGGGGGCGGCCGTCGACGTCGACGAGGCGGGGGCGGTCGTCGTGGCCGACGGCGCGGCGGCGTCGTCGGGCTCCTCGGGGGTCGCCGAGGCGGACGGGGCGGACGTCGCGGTGTCGGACGGGGAGGAGGCGGCCGAGGGCAGACCCGGCGTCGCGGCCGGGGCCGGGGCGGCGCGGACGCCGTCGTCGGACTCCGGGACGGGGGCGGGCAGCTCGAGCTCCGGCAGCACGTCCAGGTCGGCGACGGCGGAGCGCGAGCGGGCGGCCCAGGCCAGGAGCGAGTCGGGCATCACGGTGTCCAGCGCCGTGATCACCTGCGAGCGGTTCACCTCACGGGTGACCGCGGTGGAGCCGGAGGCCGCGATGGAGAACGCCACGAGCCAGAGGACGAGGGCGCCCGCGAGACCGGCGGCGAGCGCGCCGAGCAGGCGGTCGACGAGTCGCAGGGCCGGCAGGTTCACGCGCAGCCGGATCGCCTCGCCGATGGCGGCGCCCACGTACTGGCCCGCCGCCACGAGCAGGACGAGGGTGGCGATCAGCGCGGCCCACCGCCACTGCGGCGCGGTGACGAACTCCGCCACCTCCGGCAGGGCGTAGAACGCGATCGCGGCACCGCCGACCAGGCCGACGAGGTTGCCCAGCACCACCCACAGGCCGCGACGGTGGCCCTGGACCAGGAGCATCGCGAGCGCGACGATGAGCAGGACGTCCAGCCACGTCAGACCCAGCGGCATGGGCGACCTCCTTCGGATGCGACGGCACCGGCCACGCGCGGGGACCGCCCGCGCGCCCGGTGGAGGATCCAGGGTATCGGCCCGCACGGGGGTATGGGGCACAATGGACGCCAGTGAACCGGGCGGCTCCTCCGCCGCGGTGTGAGGAACTGCCCACAGAGAGGACACGCACACATGGATCTCGAGGTTCTGCGGAAGGCTCCGCTGTTCACCAACCTGGACGACGAGGTGTTCGCCATCCTCACCTCGGAGCTGACCGAGGTGGAGCTCTCCCGCGGCGCGTCCGCGTTCCACGAGGGCGACCAGGGCGATCAGCTGTACGTGATCATGTCCGGCAAGATCAAGCTCGGCCGCACCGCTTCGGACGGCCGCGAGAACCTCGTGGCCGTGCTCGGCCCCGGCGAGATCTTCGGCGAGATGGCCCTGTTCAACCCCGCCCCGCGCAACGCCACCGCCACCGCGGTGTCCGCCACGCGCCTGGCCGGTCTGCGCCATGAGAACCTGCGCCGCGCCATCGCCTCGTCGCCGGATGTGTCGGTCCAGCTGCTCCAGGCCCTGGCCCAGCGCCTGTCCAAGACCAACGAGTCCCTGGCGGACCTGGTGTTCTCGGACGTGCCGGGCCGCGTGGCCAAGGCGCTCCTGGACCTCGCGGACCGCTTCGGCCGGCCGGCCGCGGACGGCCTGCTGGTGGCGCACGACCTCACGCAGGAGGAGCTCGCCCAGCTGGTGGGCGCGTCCCGCGAGACCGTGAACAAGGCCCTGGCCGAGTTCGTCCAGCGCGGCTGGATCCGCCTGGAGAACCGCGCCGTGGTCATCCTGGACCTGCAGCGTCTGCGTCAGCGTTCGCGCTGACGCCCCCCGCCCTGCCGTGGAGCGGGCCACCCCGGTCAGTCCCGGGTGGCCCGCTCCACGCGCATCCGGGGGGTGCCGTCGTCGCCGGCCTCGGTGACCAGGTGGTATTCCGGCACGGGGTCGCGCCGGGCACAGGGCGTGACGGAGAGCAGGAAGGCGGCGGCCGTCCGGTGCGCCGCGACCCGACGCACCATCACCTGCGTCAGTGGGGTCGCCACCTGGTCGAAGGGCGCCGTGCCCTCCGCCCCGGCGGGTCCGGGCAGCCGCAGCGGGCCGGCGAGCGCGCGACGCGCGGGCACCCACGCCTGGAGTTCGGGACCGGGTTCCTCTGCTGTCGGCGCGGACTGCAGCGGTGGGGTCGTCGTAGCGAACACGGCCGTGTCGAAGCGTCGGTGGACGTGGGGCGCGGATTGCCAGCGCATGACGGGGCGCAGCAGGTCGGTGCGCAGTCCGAGGCCGCGCGCGGCCAGCAGGCGGGGCAGGCTCTCCGAGCCCTCCTCGAGCGAGCTGCGGCCCCCGCCCCAGGTCTCGATGCGCGCCGTGGCCACGACGTCCGTGTCGGAGCGGCCGGCGAGGAGCACTCCGGCCTCGTCGTGGAGCTCGCGGACGGCGGCCACCACGTGCTGCCGCGCACGCCGCCGGTCCGTGGTCCCGAACGTGCGGGCCCACTGGGAGGGCTCGGGCCCGTACCACGGGCAGGAGTCGGCGTCGGACTCGATGAGCGCGCCGCCGGGCAGGCCCACGCGGCCGAGCGGGGTGCGTCCCGCGCGGTGGCGGAGGAAGACCTCCGGGCCGTCGTCGCCGTCGCGCACCAGGACGACGGACGACGCGGGCCGGGCCGGGCGGACCTGGCGGAAGCGCCGGTCCAGCCACTGGCGGGTGAGGTCCTCCTCCTGCTCCGGGACCGGCAGCAGCATGCCGGCCGGGTCAGCGGACACGGACGGTGATCTCCACCTCGACGGGAGCGTCCATGGGCAGCACGGCCACGCCGACGGCGGAGCGCGCGTGGCGGCCGACCTCGCCGAAGATCTCGGCCAGCACGTCCGAGGCGCCGTTCACCACGCCGGGCTGACCGGTGAACGCGGGGTCGGAGGCCACGAAACCGACGACCTTGACGACCTGGGCGACTCGGTCCAGGTCCCCCAGCAGCTCGTGCACCGCGGCCATCGCGTTCACGGCGCACGCCCGCGCGAGCTCCTGGGCGCGTTCGGGGGTGACCTCCGCGCCCACCTTGCCGGTGGCGTGCAGGGCGCCGGCCACGAAGGGGAGCTGGCCTGAGGTCAGCACGAGGTCGCCGTCAAGCAGGGCCGGGACGTAGGAGCCGACCGGCGCCGCGACGGCGGGTCGGTCGATGCCGAGCGCCGCGAGGCGGGCCGCGACGGCGCCGTCGCCCCAGGTGGGGGCCGAGGACTGCGCCGTCACGTTCACGCCGCCTTCGGACGCTTGAGGTAGGCCACGGGGTTGTTCCCCTCGGGGCCCGGGATCACCGTGACGAGCTCCCAGCCGTCCTCGCCCCACTGGTCGAGGATCTGCTTGGTCGCGTGGATGAGGAGGGGGATCGTGGCGTACTCCCACTGCGTCTGCTGAGTCATGGGACCCACCCTAGCCACCGGCGCGGACCCCGGAAGAGGTCCCAGGTGCCCGCGCTACACTCGCGCCCATGGCCTCCCGCACGACCCGCTTCCCCGCCCCCTCGAGCGCTCTCGGCCGCCTCCTCGCCTTCGTGGGCCTCTCGGCGGTGGCCGGCCTGCTCGTGGCGGCCCTCCTGCTGCCCGTCGCGGGCCTGGCCGGTGTCGCCGCCGCGTCGGGCCGGGAGATGCTGGAGGAGCTGCCGGACGAGCTGCCCGCGGAGCCGGTCTCCGTCCCGTCGCGCATCCTGTCGGAGGACGGTGAGGAGATCGCCGTCTTCTACGAGGAGAACCGCACCCCGGTCCCGCTGGACGAGATCTCGGAGCACATGCAGCACGCGATCGTGGCCATCGAGGACGAGCGCTTCTACGAGCACGAGGGCGTGGACGCACGAGGCCTCATCCGCGCGACCGTGAACAACGCCACCTCCGACTCCACGCAGGGCGCCTCCACCCTCACCCAGCAGTTCGTGAACAACATGCTGGTGAACGTGCAGCAGATCCGCGGCGACTCCCGCCTCACGCTCTCCGGCTCCAAGAACATCGCGGACAAGGTCAAGGAGATCAAGCTCGCGGTCGCCGTCGAGAAGCAGATGTCGAAGGACGAGATCCTCGAGGGCTACCTCAACATCGTGCTGTTCTCCGGCCGTTCCTACGGGGTCGAGGCCGCCTCGCAGTACGTGTTCGGCAAGTCCGCCGCCGACCTGGAGAGCTGGGAGGCCGCCACGCTGGCCGGCATGGTCCAGTCCCCCACCCGGTTCGACCCGGCCCGCAATCCGGAGGAGGCCACGGAGCGGCGCAACCTCGTGCTGAACGCGATGAAGGACAACGGCTACCTCTCCCAGGAGGAGTACGACCACGCCGTCGCCCAGCCGATGGAGGTGGTCATGGAGTCCCGCCCCTCGGGCTGCCTCTACGCCAAGTTCGGCACCTACTTCTGCGACTACGTGGAGCGGCAGATCCTCGCCGACCCCACGTTCGGCCCGGACGTCCAGTCCCGCCAGGCCCTGCTGGACCGCGGCGGGCTCACCATCCGCACGACGATCGACTCGACGCTCCAGAAGGAGACCGAGAAGAACCTGCGCGCCTCGGTGCCCAACAACGAGTCGCTGGGCGCCGGCCACGCGCTCACCTCGGTGGAGGCCGGCACCGGCAACATCCGCACCATGGCCCAGAACACCGAGTACGCCATCCAGGACGAGCTCGGCCACACCTCGCTGAACTTCAACGTGGACAAGCAGTGGGGTGGCGGCCAGGGCTTCCAGGCCGGCTCCACGCTCAAGCCCTTCGTGGCACTGACGTGGCTGCGCAACGGCAACCGCCTGGTCGACTCCGTGGACGCCTCCCGGAACGTCTACCCCACGGGCACGCGGTTCGCTGCCTCGTGCCGCCCGGGCGGCTACACCACGGTCGGCGGCACCTGGCAGTTCAAGAACGTGGTCCCGGGCATGCTGCGGCAGGTGCGCGTGGACGAGGGCCTCTTCTGGTCGGTGAACACGCCGACCGTCGCCACCGCGTACCAGCTGGATCTGTGCGACATCACGAGCCTCACCACCCAGCTGGGCGTCACCCGCGCCCTGGACAGCTCCCCGTTGCAGCCGGACGACCCGTCCTTCCTGCTCGGCAAGGACTCGGTGGCCCCGCTCTCCCTGGCCGGCGCGTACGCCGCCATCGCCGCGAACGGCCTGTACTGCGAGCCGCGCGCCATCCTGGAGGTCACGGACACCGCCGGCAACCAGTACGACGTCGCCGACCCGCAGTGCGACCAGGTCATCGACCCGGACCACGTCCGGGAGCTGATGCCGGTCCTGCGCCACATCGGCGGCTTCAACATCGCCGAGGAGGGCGCCGGCTACGAGTTCGGCGGCAAGACGGGCACGAACGACAACGTGTCCTCCACGTGGTTCGTCGGGTTCACCAACAAGCTGGCCACCGCCGTGTGGACCGGCCGCTACAACAACCTGAAGACCATGACGGGCGAGACCGTCAACGGCGAGGTCCGCAACCCGTTCTACTCGACCTCCATCAACGGCCCGTCCTGGCTCGAGTACAACCAGTTGGCCAAGGAGAAGTTCCCGCCGGGTGAACTGCCCGAGTGGGACGGCCCGCAGTCGGAGGACCCGGGCGAGGCCGGCGAGCACCCGGACGGACGCCAGTTCCACATCGACGACCTGGACCGGGGCGGGCCGTTGCCCGAGGCGGTCCCGGGCTACTGACCGCGATGCGCCCCGCCGCCTCCCGCACCCGCCGCATGCTCCGTTCCGCAGCGCCTGCCGCCGTCGGGATGGCCACGACGGCGGGCCTCGGCCTGGCCTGGGGCCTCGTCGAGGCCGAGGCCCGGACGGTGCGCACGCACCGACTGGCCGTACTGCCGGCCGGGTCGGCGCCGCTGCGGGTGCTGCACCTCTCGGACATCCACCTGCTGCCCCGGCACCGGGCCAAGCGGGCGTGGCTGCGCGGATTGGATGTACTCGAGCCTGACCTCGTGGTCAACACGGGGGACAACGTGTCCGCCGCGGCGTCGGTGCCGCTCGTGCTCGACGCGCTCGGGCCGCTGCTGGCGCGGCCGGGCGTGTTCGTGCCCGGCTCCAACGACTACTACGCGCCCAAGGCGGCCAACCCCCTGCGGTACTTCGCGGGCCCCTCGCGCATGGACGCGGACCGGCCCCGGCTTCCCTCCGACGTCCTGTTCGGCGCGTTCCGCGCCGCCGGCTGGGCCGACCTGACGAACCGGGGCGTCGCCCTGGCCGTGCCGACCCGCGCCGGGACCACGCTCCAGGTCCTCGCCGCCGGCACCGACGACCCGCACCTCGGTCTGGACGCCTGGGCCGGCTTCCCCGGCCCCGCACACGACGACGGCGCCGGGCGGCCCGGCGGCGACGGGCGGTTCCGGCTGGGCGTCACCCACGCCCCGTACCGCCGCGTGCTGGACGCCATGACCGTCGACGGCGCCGATCTGCTGCTCGCCGGCCACACCCACGGCGGGCAGGTCTGCGTGCCGTTCCTCGGCGCGCTCGTCACCAACTGCGACCTGCCGCGCCGGCAGGCCTCCGGGGTCTCGACGTGGACGGCCGCGGGGCGGACCGTCCCGCTCGAGGTGTCGGCCGGCCTGGGGACCGCGCCGTCCGCGCCCGTGCGGTTCGCGTGCCGGCCCGAGGCCGTGGTGCTGGACCTGGTCCCGCGGGGCTGAGCCGCCTGTCCCGTCCGGGGCCGCGGGTACAGTGGAGCCCCGTGACCCGCACCACCTCTCCCGGCGCCTCGTCCCTGCGTGACGCCCTGGGCGGGATCGCACCGTACCTCGAGGGCGTGCGGGCGCGCTGGGTGCTCGGGCTCGCCTCGGCCATGGCGGCGGGCCTCGTGGCCCTGGCCATCCCGCAGGTCATCCACCTGCTCGTGGACACCGTGTTCACGGAGACCGTGCTCGCCCGGCCTTCCTCCCCCGACTCCCGCGCGGACGTGTGGCGGGCCGCCGGCCTGCTCACCGTGCTCGGCCTCGCCGAGGCCGCGTTCATCGGCCTGCGCCGGTACTTCATCCTCCCGCCGGCCGCCGGGGTGGAGAACCGGGCGCGCATCGCCCTGTTCGAACGGCTCCAGCGCCTGCCGGTGGCGTTCCACGACGCGTGGCCCTCGGGGCAGCTGCTCTCCCGGGCCCAGGGCGACCTCTCGCTCTTGCGGCGGTGGATCGCGTTCGGCTCGGTCATGCTCGTGGTGGACGTGGTGACCATCACCGTCGGCCTCGTCCTGCTGTTCCTGCTGTCTTGGCAGCTGGCCCTGCTCTACCTCGCCGCGGCCGTGCCGATCATGTGGGCGTCGTTCGGGTTCCGCAACGACTTCCGCGCCGCGTCCCGGCTCTCCCAGGACCAGGCCGGGGACCTCGCCACGTCCGTCGAGGAGTCGGTGCACGGCATCCGCGTCCTCAAGGCGTTCGGCCGCGGCGCGCACGCCCTCGACGGCTTCCGCGGGCGCGCCCGCACGCTGCAGGGCACCGAGGTGCACAAGGCGTCCGTGCTGGCTCGGTTCATCGCGCTGATCGTGGCCCTGCCGGAGACGGTGCTGGGCCTGGGCCTCGCCCTGGGCCTGTGGCTCGTGGCGACCGGGGAGCTGACGGTGGGCGCGCTCGCCGCCTACTTCGCCACCGCGGCCGTGCTGGCCGGGCCGGTCGAGTCGGTGGGCCAGCTGATGGGCATGACGCTCTCGGCTCGCACGGCGATCGACCGCCACGTGGACGTCCTCGCCACGCCCGTGGACATCGCCTCGCCCACCGGGGAGGCCGCCGTCGTGCCCCCGGCCACCGGCGCGCTCGCGTTCCACGGGGTGCGCTTCCGCTGGCCGGACGCGGACCCGGGGCGCGGGGAGCGCGACCTGCTCGACGGCGTCGACCTCGAGCTGGTGCCCGGCGAGACGATGGCCCTGGTCGGCGCGACCGGCGCCGGCAAGTCGACGCTGCTGCAGCTGGTCCCCCGGCTGCTCGACGTCACGGCGGGTTCCGTCTGCGTGGACGGGGTGGACGTGCGCCGGATGCCGCTCGAGGAGCTGCGCCGGCGGGTGTCCGTGGCGTTCGAGGACGCCACGCTGTTCTCCGCGACCATCCGGCAGAACGTGCTGCTCGGCGCCCCGGCGGACGTGCTCGCGGACGGCCTCCACTCCCCCGCGGCGGACGCCCTGCTCGACCTCGCGCTCGAGACCGCGCAGGCGGGCTTCGTGGCGGACCTGGCGGACGGCGTCGAGACCGAGATCGGCGAGGAGGGCCTCAGCCTCTCCGGCGGACAGCGCCAGCGGATCGCCCTCGCCCGCGCGATCGCGGCGCGCCCTGACGTGCTCGTGCTGGACGACCCCCTCTCCGCCCTCGACGTGCGCACCGAGGAGGCCGTGACCGCGCGCCTGCGCGAGGTCCTCGACGGGACGACCACCCTGATCGTGGCGCACCGTCCCTCCACCGTGGCCCTCGCGGACCGGGTCGCGGTGCTGGCGGACGGGCGGATCGAGGACGTGGGGACGCACCCCGAACTGCTGGCCCGCAGCGCCGTGTACCGGCACATCATCTCGAGCCGACCGGAGGAGCAGGCATGAGCGCCGCCGACGTGAGCCGCGTGCGCGGCGTGGGGGCCGAAGAGGACCTCGACTACACCCGCGCGGAGCGCCGCCACATCCGGCGCCGGTCCTTCCGGCTGCTCGGCGAGCTCGCGCGGCCGGTCCGGGGGACGCTGCTGCTCACCGCGGTCTTCGTGCTCGTGTCCAACGCGGCGCGGGCGGCCGGGCCGCTGATCATCGCCTGGGCGATCGACGCGGAGCTGCCGCGCGTCGTCGAAGCCGTGCGGGCCGGCGAGTCCGTCTGGCCCATCCTCGTCCCCGTGGGCGGGGCGTACGTGGCGGCGGCCGTCGTCTCCGGCGGCCTCCTGGGGGCGTACACGTGGCTCACCGCGCGGGCGAGCCAGGCCATGCTGCTGAGCCTGCGGCTGCGCGTGTTCCGGCACACGCAGCGGCTGAGCCTCGGCTTCCACGAGCGGTACACGTCCGGGCGGGTGATCTCGCGGCAGACCTCGGACCTGGAGGCGCTGCGGGAGCTGCTGGACCAGGGCGTGTCCTCGCTCGTGTCCGGGCTGATGTTCATGTCGTTCACCGCGGCGTCCATCCTGCTGCTGGACCCGCCGTCGTTCCTCGTGCTGCTGGGCGCGGCCGTGCCGGTGGCGATCGTGACGCGCTGGTACCAGGTGCGGTCCGAGGAGGCGTACCGGCGGTCGCGGGTGTCCTCGGCGCGGTCGATCGTGCACTTCGTGGAGACCATGACCGGCATCCGCGCGGTCCAGGCCTTCCGACGGGAACGGGACAACGACGCGCGGTACCGCGACTTGGCCACGGCCTACCGGGACGACATGGTGGCCACGCTCAACCTGTTCGGCATCCTGCAGCCGGTGCTCGTGGCGACGGGCAACCTGACGGTGGCGGCGCTGCTCGTGACCGGGGGCCTGCGCGTGCTCGACGGCGACCTCGAGGTGGGGGTGCTCGTGGCGCTCCTGCTGGCCGGGCGGCGCGTGTTCCAGCCCATGGAGATGGTGGCGATGTTCTACTCGTCGCTGCAGTCCGCGACGGCGGCGCTCGAGAAGGTCTCCGGCCTGCTCGAGGAGGAGCCCACCGTGGTGGAGGCCGCCGAGCCCACGCCGCTGCCCGGGGCCGACGCGCCGGGGGCGGGCGTGGCGTCCGGGCGGGTGGAGTTCCGGGACGCGGTGTTCAGCTACGGGCCGGACCGGGTGGTGCTGCCGGAGTTCGACCTCGTGATCCCGGCGGGTCAGACCGTGGCCGTGGTGGGCCAGACGGGCGCGGGCAAGTCGACGCTGGCCAAGCTCATCGCCCGGTTCTACGACGTGTCCACCGGCTCGCTGACGCTGGACGGGGTGGAGCTGCGCGAGCTCAGCCAGGCGGATCTGCGGCGCAACGTGGTGATGGTGACCCAGGAGGCGTTCCTGTTCTCCGGGTCGATCGCGGAGAACATCGCCCTCGGCCGGCCCGACGCCACCGAGGCCGAGATCCAGGCGGCCGCCCGGGCGGTGGGGGCGCACGACTTCATCCTGGGGCTGCCCGAGGGCTACGCGACCGACGTCGCCAAGCGCGGCGGGCGGCTGAGCGCGGGGCAGCGGCAGCTCGTGTCGTTCGCGCGGGCGTTCCTCGCGGACCCCGCCGTGCTGATCCTGGACGAGGCGACGTCGTCGCTGGACCTGCCGAGCGAGCGGCTCGTGCAGGCCGGGCTGGAGCGGCTGCTGGGGAACCGGACGGCGCTGATCATCGCCCACCGGCTCAGCACCGTCGAGACCGCCGACCGGGTGCTCGTGATGCACGACGGCCGGATCGTCGAGGACGGCAGCCCCGCCGAGCTGGTGGCGGCCGACGGGCGGTTCGCGGCGCTGCACCGGGCCTGGGAGGACTCGCTCGCCTGACGGGTGGCGCGCCCGACGCGCTTTCGAACGTGGCAGAGGGCCTACCCCACGTTCGAAAGTCCGGGTCAGGCGTCGAAGGGGCGGCCCGTCAGGCGCTCGTACGCCTCCACGTAGCGGTCGCGGGTCTTGGCCACGACGTCGGCGGGCAGCTCCGGCGGGGCCTCCCCGCTCGCCTTGTCCCAGCCGGAGCCGGGGCCCGTGAGCCAGTCGCGGACGAACTGCTTGTCGAAGCTCGCCTGGGGGCGGCCGGGCTCGTAGTCCTCGGCGTCCCAGAACCGGGAGGAGTCCGGGGTGAGGACCTCGTCGCCCAGCACCACCTGGCCGGTGGCAGGGTCCACACCGAACTCGACCTTCGTGTCCGCCAGGATGATGCCGGCCTCGCGGGCGATCGCCTCGGCGCGGGCGTACAGGTCCAGGGTGAGGAACCGCAGGCGCTCGGCGGCCTCGGTGCCCACGCGCTCGACCATCTGCTCGAACGTGATGTTCTCGTCGTGCTCGCCGACCTCGGCCTTCGCGGACGGCGTGAAGATCGGCGGGTCGACCCGCGAGCCGTCCACGAGCCCGGCGGGCAGCGGCAGGCCGGCCACCGTGCCCGACGCGCGGTACTCGGCCAGGCCGGAGCCGGTCAGGTAGCCGCGGGCGATGCACTCCACGGGGAACATGTCCAGGCGCTTGACGATCATCGCCCGCCCGGCCACGGCCGCGGGCACGTCCGCGCTCACCACGTGGTGCTCGACCGGCTCGGCGTGGGCCCCGTTGTAGCCCTCGGCCAGCTTCTCGAACCACCACAGGGTCAACCGGGTGAGGATGGCGCCCTTGTCCGGGATCGGCGGCTCCAGCACGTGGTCGTAGGCGCTGATCCGGTCGGAGGCCACCACGAGCAGCGTCGCGGACCGCCCCGGCTCGGCGTCAGCGGGCTCGTACAGGTCCCGCACCTTGCCCGAGTAGACGTGCCGCCAGCCCGGCAGCTCGAGGGCCTCGGCCCCCGTGAACCCCACGCGCTCCCCGCTCACTTCGCTCCCTCCGTCCCCGGCACGGTGATCTCGCCGCGCTCGGCCTTGAGTCCGATGTCCGTGCGCCACTGGGCGCCGTCGAACCGGATACGCTCGACGCCCGCGTAGGCGCGCTCGCGCGCTTGGGCCAGGTCCGCCCCGCGCCCGACGACGGCCAGCACCCGGCCGCCCGCCGTCACCACGTCCTCACCGGACACCGCGGTGCCCGCGTGGATCACGTGCACGCCCTCGAGGCCAGCCGCGTCGGCCAGCCCGGTGATCACGTCGCCCGTCGAGGAGGAGGCCGGGTAGCCGGCCGAGGCCATGACCACGTCCACGGCGACGTCGTCGCTCCACTCGAGTCGACGGTCCGCGCCGAGCCGGCCGGCCGCGGCGTCGGCGAGCAGCCCGCCCAGGGGCGTCTCGAGGCGGGCGAGCACGGCCTGGGTCTCGGGGTCGCCGAAGCGCACGTTGAACTCGATGACCTCCACGCCCTCGGCGGTCACGGCCAGGCCGCAGAACAGCACGCCCGTGAACGGGGTGCCGCGGCGGGCCATCTCGGCGAGCACGGGGCGGGCCACGCGGTCCATGACCTCGTCCGTGAAGCCCTCGGGCAGCCACGGCAGCGGCGTGTACGCGCCCATGCCGCCGGTGTTGGGGCCGGCGTCGCCGTCGTGGATGCGCTTGAAGTCCTGGGCGGGGGTGAGGGCGACGGCGGCCTCGCCGTCGCAGATCACGAAGAGGGAGACCTCGGGGCCGTCCAGGAAGTCCTCGATCACCACGGTGCCGCCGGCGGCGAAGCAGGCCTCGGCGTGGGCGAGGGCCTCGGCGCGGTCGGAGGTGACCACGACGCCCTTGCCCGCGGCCAGACCGTCGTCCTTGACGACGTGCGGGGCGCCGAACTCGTCGAGGGCGGCGGCGGCCTCCGCGGCGGTGGTGCACACGCGGGAGCCGGCGGTGGGCACGCCCGCGGCGGCCATGACCTCCTTGGCGAAGGCCTTGGACGCCTCGAGCTGCGCGGCGGCCTGCGAGGGGCCGAACACGGCGAACCCGGCCTCGCGCAGGGCGTCGGAGACGCCGGCGGCCAGCGGGGCCTCGGGTCCGACGACGACGAGGTCGGCCCCCAGCTCGCGCGCGAGCGCCACGACGGCGGCCGGGTCGGTGGCCTCGACGGCGTGGAGGGTGGCGAGGTCGGCCATGCCGGCGTTGCCGGGCGCCGCGTGGAGGGCGCTGACCTGCGGATCACGGGAGAGGGCGGTGAGCAGCGCGTGTTCGCGGCCGCCGTTGCCGAGCACAAGGGTCTTCACGAGCCTGAAGCCTACGCGGTGGCCCTGGCCCGGCCCGGCCCGTGGCCCCTACGGTGGAGCGCATGACGATGCCTCCCCTCCACCACGGTCAGCCCGGCGACGACGGTGACCCCCGTGACCCCCGCCACCGGCCCGGTGCGGGGCTGGGACCCGGGCTCCGGTCGGTCTGGATGTTCGTCGGCGTGATGTTCACGTGCGCCCTGATCGTCTTCTGGACGCTGCGGGGGTTCGGCGTCCAGCGCGGCGACCTCAGCCTGCCCGCCGCGCTCGGCGTGCTGGCGCTGGCCGCCGTCGCCGCGGCGGTGATCACCCGGTACGTGCGGCGCCGCTGAGCAGGGCCGGGCCCTCCAGGGCCGGCCGCCTCGGCCTGCCCGTCAGCGGATGATGCGCCGTCGCCGGGCCTCGTCGACGGCGCGCGTGCGGTTGTCCACCCCGAGCTTCTGGAAGATGTGCACCAGGTGCGTCTTCACGGTGGCCTCGGAGATGAACAGCTCCTTCGCGGCCACCTTGTTCGTGGCGCCCCGCGCGATCAGCTCGAGCAGCTGGATCTCCCGCTCGGACAGCACCTCGGAGCCGCCGGACATGCGCCCCATCAGCGTGGCCGCGACCTGCGGGGCCAGCGCCTTGCGCCCCGCCGCCGCCTGCCGCACCGCCGAGGCGATCTCCTCGCTCGGGGCGTCCTTGAGCAGGTAGCCGGCAGCGCCCGCGTTCACGGCCGCGAGGATGTCCGCCTCCGTGTCGAAGGTCGTCAGGATCAGCACCTGCACCCCCGGCCACCGCTCCCGCACCGCGCGGGTGGCGGTCACGCCGTCCATCCCCGCGCCCATCTGCAGGTCCATCAGCACGACGTCCACCGCGGGCTCGCCCGCCTCCAGGACGCCGATCGCCTCCGCCCCGTCGGCGGCCTCGGCCACCACGCTCAGGTCCGGGTGCGCCTCGACGACGGCCCGCACCCCCGCCCGGACCACGGGGTGGTCGTCCACCAGCATCACCCGCACGCTCATGCGGTCTCCTCGCTCTCGGTCTGCTCGGGATCAGCGCTCCGGCCGGCCCCGGCGGCGGCCAGCGGCACCCGCAGCGCCACCACGGTGCCCTCGCCGGGGGCCGACTCGACGGTGGCCTCGCCGCCCACCGCAGCGAGACGCTCGCGCACGCTCGCCAGCCCCACGCCGGTCCCCGCCCCCGGGTCGGCACCGGCGGCTCCGGCCCGGGGGCGGGCCGCGACGACGGCCGGGTCGAACCCCGCGCCGTCGTCGGCCACGTCCACCGTCAGCTCATCACCGAGGTAGCCCAGCGTGACCCGGGCGCGCCGAGCGCCCGCGTGCGCGCCCACGTTCGCCAGGGAGGCCTGCACGGCTCGCAGCACCGCGGTCTCCACGGCCTCGGCGACCGCGACCGGCTCCCCCACGACCTCGACGTCCGCAGCCACGGGCGTCCCGGCGGCGGCCTGCCGGTCGGCGAACCCGGCGACCGCTCGTTCGAGCGCCTCGATGAGGGACGGTGCCCCGGTGCCGCGCAGGTCGCGGACGAAGCGGCGGGACTCGGCGAGGTTCTCGGCGGCCGTGGCGCGCACGGTCTCCATGCGCTGCCGGGCGAGGGCGGGGTCGGCGGCGTCGAGCGCGTCCTGGGCCGCGCGCGAGACCAGCACGATCGAGGCCAGCCCCTGGGTGAGGGTGTCGTGGATCTCGCGGGCGAGCCGCTCCCTCTCGGCGCTCACCCCCGCCCGGTGCTCGGTGCGCGCGAGCTCGGCCTGCGCGGCGCGCAGCTGCTCGGCCACGGCACGCTGGCGCTCGGACTCGGCGTGCAGGGCGCGGTACGCCCCGGAGAGCACCACGGCCACGGCGGCGCCCACCAGCGGACCGATCACGGCCGGCACCCGCACGCCGCCGGCGCCCGCCGCCATCCCGGCCACCACGACGACGGCCATCGCCACCACCAGCGCGGGCCCGACCACGTGGCGCACCCAGGCCTGCCGGGCCACCCGGTCGACCACGTGCAGGACGACGAAGAAGAGGGGGAAGGCGACCCACGCGAAGTCGCCGTGGTGGGCCACGAGCAGGCCCCACAGCAGCAGCACCAGGGCCAGCCAGGCGACCGCCGGACCGCGGCCGACGTCGTCGCCCCGGGCCCACCGGCGCCGCTCCAGCACGGTCCCGGCCAGGTAGACGCCCGCCAGCGCGGCGGTCAGCAGCACCAGGGTGGTGGCCGGGAACGGACCGGAGGACGCCTCCGGGGACCGGTCCGCGAGCGCGCGCGCCAGCCCCACGGTGAGCAGCGCGGCGAACGTGACGTGCAGGGCCACGCGCAGGCCGGCGAGCACGGCGGTGGTGCCGGTCTCGGCGGCCGCGGGGGGCACGGCGGCGCGGGGTGCGACGGACATGGCTCCACCCTAGGGCGCGCCCCGGACGCGACAGCGGCCCGCGGCCCCGGGGCTGCGCCGCTGAGCCGCCGGGATCAACCATTCGGTTGACCGGGTCCAGCCGCCGCGGGCGATGTGCCGACCCCTCCCCGCGCGAGACCGTGGAGGCAATCTCAGGACAGACCTCTCCCAGGAAAGGACGCGCCCCGTGTTCCTCGCACTCCGCGACCTCCGCTTCGCCACCGGACGGTTCGCCCTCATGGGCTCCGTGGTGGCCCTCATCAGCCTGCTGCTCGTCATGCTCTCCGGCCTCACGGCCGGCCTGGGCGGGCAGAACACCGCCGCGATCGACCGCCTCGGCGAGCAGGGCGTGCAGCGTCTGGTCTTCGGCGGCGCGGCGGGCCAGGAGCCCACCGCGTCGTTCACCCAGTCCGAGTTCACCGTGGCCCAGCGCGACGCGTGGGCGGCCACTCACGGCGTGGCCTCCGTCGAGCCGCTCGGTGTGAGCCAGGGCCGGGCCATCGGCCTCGAGCACCCCGTGGACACGGACCCGCAGGGCCGCGCGGACGTGTCCGGCGAGCCCACCACCGGCGTGGCCACCACCGCGTTCATCGGTCTCACCCCGGGCGGCTCCGACGCGCCGGCCGGCGTCGAGCCCGGGCAGATCGTGCTCAGCCAGGACGTGGCCGACTCCCTCCACGCGCAGGAGGGTGACGCCGTCGCGGTCTCCGGCTTCGTCTACACCGTGGCCGACGTCGTGCCGACCGAGTACTACTCCCACTCCCCCGTGACGTGGCTGGCGCTCGAGGACTGGAACGCCATCTCGCACACCGCCGACGACGCGGTGCTCGGCACCGCCGGCCTGGTGCGCTTCGACGCCGGCGCCGACGTCGACGCCGTGGCCGCCGCCGGTGACGACGCCGCGGGCACCGTCGCCGAGACCGTGAAGGGCTCCTACGCCGCCCTGCCCAGCTACCGGTCCGAGAACGGCTCCCTGATGACCATGCAGGGCTTCCTGTACGGCATCTCGGCGCTCGTGGTGATCGCGTTCCTGTCCATCTGGACGGTGCAGCGCACCCGCGACATCGCGGTGCTCAAGGCCCTCGGCGGCTCGAACGGCTGGGTGCTGAAGGACTCGCTCGCGCAGGCCGCGTTCGTGCTCGTCGGGGGCGTGGCCGTGGGCACCGGGCTGGCCGCCGTGGTCGGCGCGTTCGCGGGGCGGGCCGTCCCGTTCGAGCTCTCGTGGGCCACCACCGCGGTGCCCGCCGCCGGGGTCCTCGTGCTCGGCATGCTCGCCGCCGTCGTCGCGGTCTACCGCGTCACCCGGATCGACCCGCTGGTCGCCCTCGGCGGCAACTGACCGCCTCCGACGACGGCGCCGCCCGGCGCCGTCGTCCCCCTCGGCTCCGCCTCGCCCCCGCCTGGAGAAAGGACCTCCCCATGACCACCCTCACCGCCCCGCAGGCCGACCTCGACGCCCTCCGCACCCCGGCCGCCGCGGCCGCCCACCGCGTCGCCGGCGAGCGCCCCGCCGCCGCGGCCGACGCCACCCCCGCGCTGTCCGTGCGCGACCTCGTGCTGGAGTACCCGGACGGCGAGCGCGGCGTGCTGCGCGCCCTGGACGAGGTGAGCCTGGACCTGCTCCCCGGCACGTTCACCGCGATGGTCGGCCCGTCCGGCTCGGGCAAGTCCTCCCTGCTGGCGGTGGCCGCGGGCCTGGTGACGCCCACCTCCGGCTGCGTGTCCGTGGCCGGCCGCGAGATGGCCGGGCTGTCCCGGAAGGAGCGCACCGCGCTGCGCGGCCAGGAGATCGGCATGATCTTCCAGCAGCCCAACCTCATCCCGTCCCTCACGGCGGCCGAGCAGCTGGAGCTGACCGTGCACCTGGACCGTGACGCCACCCGCGCCGACCGCAGGGCCGCCAAGGCGCGGGCCCTGGAGCTGCTCGAGCGTGTGGACCTGGCCGACCAGGCCGGCAAGCGCCCGCACCAGCTCTCGGGCGGTCAGCGGCAGCGCGTGAACATCGTGCGCGCGCTGATGGCCTCGCCGACGCTGCTGCTCGTGGACGAGCCCACCTCCGCGCTGGACCGCGAGCGCTCGGCCGCCGTCGTGGACCTGCTGGGCACGCTGACCCGCGAGGAGCAGGTGGCGACGCTCATGGTCACGCACGACCACGAGTTCCTCTCCGCCACGGACCGCACCCTGACCATGGTGGACGGGCGGCTCTCCGCGGAGTGAGCCGGTGATGCCGCCGGACCTGACCCGGCCCACCGGCCCCGGACGCCCGGCGCGTCCGGGGCCCTCGCTACCCTGGACCGCATGACCCACGCCACCGTCGCCCCCACGGGCGAGACCTTCGCCCTGTCCGATGCCGTCGAGCTCGTGGAGACCGTCCGCAACGGCTTCGTCGAGTCCCGCACGGCGGGCGCCGCCGTCGTGACCGGCCCCGACGGGCGGGTGCTGGCCGCCCTCGGCCCCGCAGACGCGCTGATCTACCCGCGCTCCACGCTGAAGCCGTTCCAGGCCATCGCGTCGCTGCGCCACGGGGCGGCGCTGGAGGGCGAGGCCCTGTCCATCGCGTGCGGCTCGCACCGGGGCACGCTCCGGCACCAGGCGCTGGCCGAGCGCATGCTCGCGGACGCCGGCCTCGACGCGTCCGCCCTGCAGTGCCCGCCGGCCTGGCCCGCGGACACCTCCGAGGTGGTCGCCCAGGTCCGCCGCGACGGCGAGGCCGCCGCCGCCACCCCGCTGGCCTTCAACTGCTCCGGCAAGCACGCCGGCTTCCTCGCGGCCTGCGCGGCGTCCGGGCACGACGTCGCCACGTACCTCGACCCGGCGCACCCGCTGCAGCGCGAGGTGGACGCGGTGATCGCCGAGTACTGCGGCGAGCCGGTGGCCCACACCGGTGTGGACGGCTGTGGCGCCCCGGCCGCCGTCATCTCGCTGGCGGGCCTGGCCCGCGGCATCGGGCGGGTCGCCGCGGCGCCCGGCCGCGCCGACGCGGATCCGCACGCGGCCGCCGTCGCCACGGCGATGCTCGAGCACCCGTGGGCCGTCCACGGGGAGACGAGCTCCAACACCGTGGTGATGCGCGAGCTCGGCCTGCTCGCCAAGGTGGGCGCGGACGGCGTCCTCGTCATGGCCGCGCCGGACGGCACGGCCGTGGCCGTCAAGGCGCTCGACGGCGGCACGCGGGCCGGCGACCTGGTCGCGCTCGCGCTGCTGGCCCGGTTCGCCCCGGACCACGTGGACCGGGCGACGCTGCCGGGCGTGCTGGCCGCCGTCGTGCCCCCGGTGCTCGGCCGGGGCGAGCCGGTCGGCGAGATCCGCCTGGCCGCGCCGGTGCGGGACCTCGTGGGGGACGTCCTGCCGGCCTTCGAGGCGCGGGCGTGACCACCGGCTCCGTCCCGCGCCGCCGGGTGCCTGTCGTCGAGGGCCACGCGGCGCTGCTGGCGTGGGCACGCGCCCACGAGGAGGACCCCGCGGCGGCCGCCGCGCTGCCGCGCCCCACGCGGGCGACGGCGGTGCGCTTCGCGCTCGAGGAGCTGGCGACCCGCGTGCCCGGGAACTCGGTGGAGGTGCGCGTGCCGCCCTTCGGCGTCGCCCAGTGCCTCCCCGGGCCCCGGCACACACGCGGCACCCCGCCCAACGTCGTGGAGATGGACGCCGTGACATGGCTGTCCCTGGCCACGGGGCTGACGACCTGGGAGGACGCGACGGCGGCCGGCGGCGTGCGCGCCTCGGGCGTGCGGGCCGACCTCGGCGCGCACCTGCCGCTCGTGCGGCCGTGAGCGAGGGGTGTCCGGCAGTCCTCTCGGCGACACCGACCGTTCGAACGTCGGCACCGTTCCTCGTCGCAGGATGCAGCTCTGCCGGCCCCACCCCGGACACCGCGGCGACGGCACAGCTCGACCGTACCCGCGGGCAGGTCGTGCTCCCGCTGGAGGAATGCCAGGCCACGGTCGACGAGCTCACCGTCACGCAGCGCGCCGGCCAGAGCGTGCTCCGGGACTGCCTCCACCGCCGCGGGCACCCGGGACTGGCCCCAGCGGCCGACTCGATAGACTGGCGCGCATGACCTCCGCCCCCGAGCCGACCCCCGATCAGCGCGCCTACACCGTCCGTCGCGCCCCGCGGCTGACCGCGGTGCTCGCGGTGGCGCTCGCGCTCGGCCTGCTGATCGCCCTCGTGATCACCACCGCGGTCCATGCCTCCCCCACCCCGCCCGCGGACCCGTACTCCGGCATCCCGCTCTCCTTCTCGGAGACGTTCGGCTTCGCATCGCTGCTGAGCATGCTCGGCACGAGCGTGCTCGGACTGCTCGTGTGGCTGCTGCTGGACCGC
This sequence comes from Micrococcus sp. GbtcB5, assembly GCF_019091605.1. Classification (NCBI taxonomy): domain Bacteria; kingdom Bacillati; phylum Actinomycetota; class Actinomycetes; order Micrococcales; family Micrococcaceae; genus Micrococcus; species Micrococcus sp. GbtcB5. The sequence continues at coordinate 24,272 of NZ_JAGXJK010000012.1, read as the reverse complement.
CGCTCCCGGTCGACCGCGCGCACCGTGGTCCTCGAGCGCACCGACGACCCGGCCATGGCGGACGTCCGCCTGGACCGCGTGGACGCGGGTGCCCCGCCCGCCCGCGCCACCCCCACCGAAAGGACCCCCGAGCAGTGATCGCACCGCGCACCCGACGAGGCGACGGCCGCCTGACCGCCGCCCTCGACCCCCAGGACCAGGGGCCGCAGGACGAATGCGGCGTGTTCGGCGTGTGGGCGCCGGGAGAGGAGGTCGCGAAGCTGGCCTACTACGGCCTGTACGCCCTCCAGCACCGCGGCCAGGAGTCCGCGGGCATCGCCGTCTCGGACGGCGGGCGCATCGCCGTCTACAAGGACATCGGCCTGGTCTCCCAGGTGTTCGACGAGGCCACCCTGACCGCGCTGAGCGGCCACATCGCCGTCGGCCACTGCCGCTACTCCACCACCGGCGTGAACAAGTGGGCCAACGCCCAGCCCACCCTGGGCGCCACCGCCGACGACGGCACGGTCGCCCTGGCGCACAACGGCAACCTCGTGAACTCCGCGGAGCTGCTGCGCATGGTGCACGCCGCGGACGGCCGCCACACCCACGGTGAGATGAAGCAGGGCAACACCACGGACACCGCTCTGGTCACGGCCCTGCTGCACGGGGCCCCCGGGGACCGCCTCGAGGAGACCGCCCTCGAGCTGCTGCCGAAGATCCGCGGCGCCTACTGCTTCGTGTTCATGGACGAGCACACCCTCTACGCCGCCCGCGACCCGCAGGGTGTGCGCCCGCTCGTGCTCGGCCGCCTCGAGCGGGGCTGGGTGGTGGCCTCCGAGCAGTCGGCCCTCGCCACCGTCGGCGCCTCCTTCATTCGGGAGGTCGAGCCCGGCGAGATGATCGCGATCGACGAGGAGGGCATCCGCTCCACCCGCTTCGCCGAGTCCAAGCCGGCCGGCTGCGTGTTCGAGTACGTCTACCTCGCCCGGCCGGACGCCACGATCGCCGGGCGCTCCGTGTACGAGTCCCGCGTGGAGATGGGCCGCCGCCTCGCGCTCGAGCAGCCGGTCGAGGCCGACGTCGTGATCCCCGTGCCCGAGTCCGGCACGCCCGCCGCCGTGGGCTACGCGGACGCCTCGGGCCTGCCGTTCCGCCAGGGGTTCGTGAAGAACGCGTACGTGGGCCGCACCTTCATCCAGCCGTCCCAGACGCTGCGCCAGCTCGGCATCCGCCTCAAGCTCAACGTCGAGTCCACCGTGGTGGCCGGCAAGCGCGTCGTGGTGGTGGACGACTCGATCGTGCGGGGCAACACCCAGCGCGCCGTCGTGCGGATGCTCAAGGAGGCCGGCGCCGCCGAGGTGCACGTGAAGATCTCCTCCCCGCCCGTGAAGTGGCCCTGCTTCTACGGCATCGACTTCGCCACCCGCGCCGAGCTCATCGCCAACGGCGCCGCGGTGGACCAGATCGCCGCGTCCATCGGCGCCGACTCGCTGGCCTACATCAGCGAGGACGGCATGATCGAGGCCACCGGGCAGCCGCGCGAGCGCCTGTGCACCGCCTGCTTCACCGGCGACTACCCGATCCCGCTGGCCGACGAGGGCGAGCGCGGCAAGGGCCTGCTGGAGCCGGTCGCCGTGTCGCCCGCGTCCACCGTGGTGCTGGACGAGGGCGGCGAGACCACCACCGTGACCGCCACGGGCTGCGAGCCCGGCCCGGACGCCGACGACGAGAAGCTGCTCACCGAGACGGACAGGACCCCGCTGTGACCCCGAACCAGACCCCCTCCTCCGCCGCCCCGATCACCTACGCCTCGGCCGGCGTCGACGTGGAGGCCGGCGACCGCGCCGTCGAGCTGATGAAGGACGCCGTGAAGGCCACCCACACCCCCGAGGTCATGGGCGGCATCGGCGGCTTCGCCGGCATGTGGGACGCCTCCGCGCTGCTGCAGTACCGCAAGCCGCTGCTGACCACGTCCACGGACGGCGTCGGCACCAAGGTGGCGATCGCGCAGGCGATGGACAAGCACGACACCATCGGCCAGGACCTCGTGGGCATGGTCGTGGACGACATCGTGGTGGTCGGTGCCCAGCCCCTGTTCATGACCGACTACATCGCGTGCGGCAAGGTCGTGCCCGAGCGCATCGCGGACATCGTGCGCGGCGTGGCCGAGGGCTGCCGCCTGGCCGACACCGCGCTCGTGGGCGGCGAGACCGCCGAGCACCCGGGCCTGCTGGCCGCAGACGAGTACGACGTGGCGGGCGCGGCCACCGGCGTGGTCGAGGCGGACATGGTCCTGGGCGCGGAGCGGGTGCAGTCCGGCGACGTCGTGATCGGCATGGCCTCCTCCGGCATCCACTCGAACGGCTACTCGCTCGTGCGCCGCGTGGTGAACGCCGCGGGCTGGTCCCTGGACCGCGAGGTCACCGAGCTCGGCTGCACCCTCGGCGAGGAGCTGCTCGTGCCGACCCGCATCTACTCCCGCGCCTGCCTCGACCTGGTGCAGCGCCTCAACGGCCACGAGGGCGGCTCGGACCTGCCGGTGCGCGCGTTCAGCCACGTGACCGGCGGCGGCCTGGCCGCGAACCTGGCGCGCGTGCTCCCGCAGGGCCTCATGGCGACCGTCGAGCGCGACACCTGGTCCCTGCCGCCCGTGTTCCGCCTGGTGGGCGAGCTCGGCCGCGTTCCGCAGTCCGACCTCGAGCGCACCCTCAACCTCGGCGTGGGCATGGTGGCCGTGGTGGACCCGGAGGTGGCCGCGAAGTCGATCTCCGTGCTCGTGGACGCCGGCATCGACGCGTGGGAGATGGGCACCATCGGCGCCCTCACCGACGACGCGGCGGCCGCAGGCCTGGACTTCGTGCAGGGCGCCAAGGGCGTCGACGGCGGCGCCGTGCTGATGCGCGGCCAGTACGCCGCCTGACCCCCCGGGGGCGTTTTCGTTCGGGAAACGGCGGCCTCCGGGGTGTTTTCGTTCGGGAAACGGCGGTTCACGACGCGAACACCCGCCCGCCGAGCCGGGCCCGGTGCGTCTGCACCTCGGCGACGACGCGCCGGAAGTCGTCCCGTGCGTCGTCCACCGTGGCCCAGATCTGCGTCCAGCCCGCGCGCGCCCATCCCTCGTCTCGCCACGAGTCCACCGCGAGCTGTGCCGGGTCGAGGTGGTGACCGCCGTCGTAGTGGACCACCAAGCGCCACTGCCGCCACCCCAGATCCGCGTCCGGTGACCGGGCCCGGCCCGGGTGCAGCACCAGCTGGAGCTCCGGCTCGGGCAGGCCGGCGTGGAGCAGGGCCAGTCGCAGGGCTGTCTCCTGCGGGGAATCCGCGCCCACCCGCACCAGCTCGAGTGCGGCACGGGCGGTGCGCACTCCCTTGAACCGTCCGGCACGCAGGAGCGCGGACCGCAGGGCCGCCGTCGTGGTCCGTGGTGAGCGACGCCCCTCCGGCGACCACGGCCGATGGATGAGGGCGTCCCCGGCCGCCACGACGGGCTCGAGCATGCCTGGACGAAGCAGCGCGGCCAGATCCGCCCAGGATCGCTCCAGGCTCGTCAGGCGGATCCCGTGGAGGGCTGTGACGTCCGCGGCCGGGACGAGGCGGGCATGCGAGGTGATCTCCGGTCGGACGCTCGCCCCGCGCGGGTGCGGCCGGGACACGTGCACCGTGCCGTCCTCCGCCAGGAACGGCGGCAGCGGCACGCGGTGCAGGAGCAGCGCCGTGAGGTGGGAGGCCACTCCCCCGCTCGCCTCCACGATCGCGGCCGTCTCCTCCGGCGCGAAGGGAGCGGGGGCCTCGACGTAGCCGAGATCCGCCCACGAGCCGAGGTGGTCAGACCGGAGCCGATGGACCCCATGCGTCACGCGCCGCACGTCACCGCCGCGGACCAGTCGCTCCGAAACCCCGGCCGCGCGCAGGTCGCCACGGGTGAACGGCCGGCCGGCCTCGGCGATGTCCGATAGGGGCAGGGAAGACGTGACCATGCCCGTGACGATGGCTCAACCCGGCCGACCCCGGCCGCGCGGGAGCACCCACCGTGGACGAGGACGTCGGCGGCGCCGCCTGTGCAGGAGTCGTGCGTGGCCCCGGGCCACCCGGTGTCCACACCCCCGGCGCCCGCCATTTCCCGCACGAAAACGCCCCGGCGTCCGCCGTTTCCCGCACGAAAACGTGGGTGGGGGTCAGAGGCGGGCGTCGAGCCAGGCCAGCGCGTCGGCGACCGGGGCGCGCCAGCGCCAGCGGGCCTTGGCGTCGGCGCGGGTGGGGCCGAGGTTGATCAGCCCCGTCTCATGCCCGGCCCGCTCGGCCCGCAGCACGAACCGGTAGCCGCTCATCACGGCCAGCGAGGTGCCGACGGCGAGCACCGTGCCGCCGTCGTCGGCCATCGCCTCCGCGGCCGCGCGCCGCGCCGGGGGCACGGACTCGCCGAAGTACACGACGTCCGGCTTGAGCTTCACGGAGCCGCACACCCGGCAGCCGACCATCGTGAACTCCTCCACCCAGTGCTGGTCGAGGGAGACGTCCCCGTCGGGGTTCACGGCGTCCGGGTCGATCGCCACGCGCTCGAGGTAGCCCGGGTTGGCGGCCTCGAGCCGCAGGTCCAGGTCACGGCGGGACTCGGTGGCCCCGCAGTTCAGGCAGGCCACGCGCGCCAGGTCCCCGTGGAGCTCGATCAGCCGGTCCTCCGGCATCCCCGCCGCGCGTCCGGCCTCGGCGTGCAGCCCGTCCACGTTCTGGGTCAGGACGCCGGCGATCCGCCCCTCGGCCGCCCAGCGCGCGAGGATGCGGTGCGCCTCGTTCGGGCGGGCCTGGTCCATGCGGCGCCAGCCCACGAACGAGCGCGCCCAGTAGCGGTGGCGGGCGGCCGGGTCGTCCCGGAACTCCTGGTACGTCATCGGCCGGTGGCGGTGCAGGGACCCGTTCGGCCCCCGGTAGTCCGGGATGCCGGAGTCCGTGGACACGCCGGCCCCGGTGATCACGAGCGGGCGGGACTCCTCCATCAGACGCAGCAGACCTCGAGACGCCGTCTCGGGGTCCTGCAGCGGTGCTGTCTCATCCACCACCCTGGCGATCGACCGCAGGGCGGCCTGATGCCCGTCCAGGGCCGGATGCCGTGCGGGCGTCATCGCGCCCGCGCGTCGTCGTCCTCGTCCTCCGCGTAGAGGTCCGCGTACGGATCCTCGTACTCGGGCTCCTGGTCCTGCTCCGGGCCGCGCGTGCGTCCGCCCGTGAGCTCTCGCTCCAGTGCCGAGAGGTCTGTTCCGGGAGAGAAGTACTTCATCTCCCGTGCCTGCTTCGTGGCCTTCGCCTTCTGACGGCCGCGCCCCATGAGCGTGACCCCCTTCGCATCTCTCGCCGCCTCGGATCTGTGGCGCACAGGGGCCCGCCGAGGTCTTCACTGGTCAATATGGTTCGTGCGGACAAGGATACATGACCCGCCGGACGGCCTGTGGACGACGACGACCGGCCCGGTCCGGCGGGGCGTGCAGTGGCGCCGGGTGCGGCGCGGGCGGCCGCGGCACGGGCGGCATCCGGCTGGACGGGCGTGACACACACCCTGTACGGACGCTGGACGACCGGCTAGGTTGCGTACGTCACACCCACTCCTACGATGAGGATGCCCATGCGCCGCACCCCCACCCTGCTGGCCGCCGCTACCCTGGCCGCCACGCTGACCGCCGCCCCCGTCTCACTCGCCGCCCCGGCCGCCCCGGCCGCCCCGGCGAAGGCCAGCGCCGCCACCACGCAGACCGCCGACCGGGGCCTGGGCCCCGGCCAGAACCGTGCCGGCGGCAACCCGAACTCCCCGGAGAAGCTGGTCCGATCCATCTCCTCGGACCACCTCCGCCAGGACATCGAGGCGTTCGCGGCCATCGCGGACGAGCACGGCAACCGCGCCGCGGGCACGCCGGGTTTCCAGGCCTCGCTCGACTACGCCGTGGGCGAGCTCGAGGAGGCCGGCTACGACGTCGAGCTCCAGGAGTTCGAGATCACCTACACCGAGACCCTGCGGGACCGGCTCGCGCAGACCGGACCCGTCCAGCGCGACCTCGAGCACACCGTCTTCACGTCCTCGCCCTCGGCGCAGGTCACCGACGCCCCGCTCGCGGCCCCCGCCGGCGCCGCCACCGGCTGCGCCGACGCGGACTGGGCCGACGCGGACCTGACCGGCAGCGTCGCCCTGGTCTCCCGGGGCGACTGCACCTTCGCCCAGAAGTCCCAGGTCGCGGCCGCCTCCGGCGCCGAGGCCGTCATCATCTACAACAACGCCGAGGGCGCGCTGAACGGCACCCTGGGCGCCGCGCCGGGCGACGTCGTCGGGACCGTGGGCGTGACCCGCGAGCTGGGCGCCGATCTGCTGGCCCAGACCCGCGCCGGCGGCGCCACCGTCACCCTGGACCTCGAGCAGCTTGTGGAGCAGCGGCCCACCTGGAACGTGCTGGCGGAGACGCGCACGGGCAGCGACGACGACGTCGTGATGCTCGGCGCCCACCTGGATGGCGTGCCGGAGGGCCCGGGCATCCACGACAACGCCTCGGGCGTCGCGGCGACCCTCGAGGTCGCGCGCCAGGCCGCCAAGGCCAACAAGGCCGAGAGCAAGGTCCGCTTCGCCCTGTGGGGTGCCGAGGAGATCGGCCTGCTGGGCTCGCACCACTACGTGGACACCCTGACCGCCGCGGAGCGTGAGGACATCATCCTCTACACCAACCTGGACATGGTGGCCCCGCTGGACCACCAGAACACGCTCGGCGTGCTCACGGCCGACTGGTCGATCGGTGCTGAGTCCCTGCTCGGCGCGCAGCTCGACCGCGACGGCCACACGCACCAGCCCGAGGGCAGCAACGGCCGCTCGGACTACGCGCCGTTCGTGGACGCGGGCATCGCCTCGACGGGCCTGCTCTCGATCCGCGACGACAACTACCACACGCCCCAGGACGACATCGACAACGTCTCCATCACCACGCTGACCCACACGGCCCGCGCGGTGGCGAACCTGATCGGCACCCTCCAGCAGGACGCCGACGCCCTCGGCACCCGCTGACCCGAGCGGCTCCGTCCGTCTCACAGATGCCGTCGGGGGCGGTTTCGGGTGGTATCCAGGCCGGATACCACCCGAAACCGCCCCCGACGCGCCAGAGGGAGGAGGAACACGGTCCGTCGGTCCCGGCGTCAGCCCTTCCGGGTCACGGTGAGGCCGTTCTCGCCCTCGACACGGTCCACGACCACGGTGTCCCCGTCCGCGATCTCCCCGGCGAGGATGCCGCGGGCCAGGCGGTCGCCGATCTCGCGCTGCACCAGGCGGCGCAGGGGCCGGGCGCCGTAGGCCGGGTCGAACCCGGTCGCGGCGAGCCACGCCTTGGCGGCGTCGGACACCTCGAGGGTGAGGCGGCGGTCCGTCAGGCGCGCCTGCAGGGACTCGACCTGCAGGTCCACGATCCGCGTCAGCTCGGCCACGGTGAGCGCGTCGAACTGCACGATCTCGTCCAGGCGGTTGAGGAACTCGGGCTTGAACGCCCCGCGCACCACGGACATCACGGACTCGCGCTTGGCGGCCTCGTCCAGGGTCGGGTCCACGAGGAACTGCGAGCCCAGGTTCGAGGTGAGGATCAGGATCACGTTGCGGAAGTCCACGGTGCGGCCCTGGCCGTCGGTGAGGCGGCCGTCGTCGAGCACCTGGAGCAGGATGTCGAAGACCTCGGGGTGGGCCTTCTCCACCTCGTCCAGCAGCACCACCGAGTACGGGCGACGCCGCACGGCCTCCGTGAGCTGGCCGCCCTCGTCGTAGCCGACGTAGCCCGGAGGGGCGCCGACCAGGCGGGAGACGGAGTGCTTCTCCGCGTACTCGGACATGTCGATCCGCACCATGGCGCGCTCGTCGTCGAAGAGGAACTCCGCGAGCGCCTTGGCCAGCTCGGTCTTGCCCACGCCCGTGGGGCCCAGGAACAGGAACGAGCCCGTGGGCCGGTTCGGGTCCGCGATGCCGGCCCGCGAGCGGCGCACCGCGTCCGCGACGGCGACGACGGCGTCCCGCTGCCCGATCAGCCGCTCGCCGAGGTGCTCCTCCATGGTGAGCAGCTTCTCGGACTCGGCGGTGAGCATGCGCCCGGCGGGGATGCCGGTCCAGGCGGAGACCACCTCGGCGATGTCGTCCGCCGTGACCTCCTCGGAGACCATCGGCTCGGTGGCCGAGCGGTCGGCCTCGCGGGCGGCGCGGTCCGCCTCCTCGAGCTGCTTCTCCAGCGCGGGGATCTCGCCGTACAGCAGGCGGGAGGCCTCGGCGAGGTCGCCGTCGCGTTGGGCCTTCTCGGCGAGCGAACGCAGCTCGTCCACCTTGGCGCGCAGGTCGCCGGCCTGGTTGAGGGTGGCCTTCTCCGCGTCCCAGCGGGCGGTGAGGGCGGTGAGCTCCTCCTCGCGGTCCGCCTTCTCCGCGCGCAGGGCGTCGAGCCGCTCGATGGACGCGGGGTCCGTCTCGCCTTCGAGGGCGAGCTCCTCCATGGTCAGGCGGTCCACCTGGCGGCGCAGGACGTCGATCTCCTCCGGGGCGGAGTCGATCTCCATGCGCAGGCGTGAGGCGGCCTCGTCCACGAGGTCGATGGCCTTGTCCGGCAGCTGGCGGCCGGTGATGTACCGGTGGGACAGCGTGGCCGCGGCCACGAGCGCGGAGTCGGCGATGGCCACCTTGTGGTGGGCCTCGTAGCGCTCCTTGAGCCCGCGCAGGATGGCGATCGTGTCGTCCACGCTGGGCTCGCCCACGAAGACCTGCTGGAAGCGGCGCTCCAGGGCGGGGTCCTTCTCGATGTTCTCGCGGTACTCGTCCAAGGTGGTCGCGCCGATCAGGCGCAGCTCGCCGCGGGCCAGCATGGGCTTGAGCATGTTGCCGGCGTCCATGGCGCCCTCGGACGCGCCCGCGCCCACGACGGTGTGGATCTCGTCGATGAACGTGACGACCTGCCCCTCGGCGGCCTTGATCTCCTCGAGGACGGCCTTCAGGCGCTCCTCGAACTCGCCGCGGTACTTGGCGCCGGCGACCATGGCGCCCAGGTCCAGGCTGATCAGCGTCTTGCCGCGCAGGGACTCGGGGACGTCCCCGGCCACCATCCGCTGGGCCAGGCCCTCGACGACGGCGGTCTTGCCGACGCCGGGCTCGCCGATGAGCACGGGGTTGTTCTTGGTGCGGCGCGAGAGCACCTGCACCACACGGCGGATCTCGGCGTCGCGGCCGATCACCGGGTCGAGCTTGCCGGAGCGGGCGATCTCGGTGAGGTCCGTGCCGTACTTCTCCAGGGACTGGAAGGTGGTCTCCGGGTCCTGGGTGGTGACGCGGGAGTCGCCGCGCACCAGGGTCAGGGCGGCGGCGAGCGCCTCGAGGCTCGCCCCGTTCGAGCGCAGTGCCTCACCGGCCTCGCCGGAGTCCGCTGCCACGCCGAGCAGCAGGTGCTCGGTGGAGACGAACTCGTCCGAGCGCTGCTCGGCCTGGGTGCGCGCGTTCTGCACGACCTGCAGGGCGGCGCGCGAGAACTGGGGCTGGGCCACCGTGCTGCCCTGGGTGGAGGGCAGGCGTCGGATGGCCGAGGAGGCCGCCGTGGAGACGGCGTCGGGGTCGGCCCCGGCGGCCTTCAGGACGGCCACGGCGACGGACTCCCGCTGGTCCATCAGGGCCTTCAGCAGGTGGGCCGGCTCGACCTGGGGGTTGCCGGCGGTGGAGGCGTTCATGGCCGCAGCCGAGAGCGCCTCCTGGCTCTTGGTGGTGAACTTGGCATCCATGGACTATTGGCTCCTTCTCTCCCGTGTCCCGGGGTGTCGGACAACCGTCGACCGCGGGCCGTTCCCGCCGCAGACGAAGTTGAGTCTATATAGCTCAACCCTCCACGCACCAGGGCTATTCCCCCTCGCGCCGGTACGTTGGTGCCATGGCCGGCTCCACAGCGGCGCCCCGGCGCCTCCGCACGTACACCCGACCGCGGGTGTCCCTGCTGTACGTCCTGCGCCGCACCCTGCACCGGCTCTTCGAGCTGCAGGTCTGGGATGTGGCCGCCGCCATGACCTTCTTCGGGGCGCTGTCCCTGCTGCCCACCGTCATCGCCCTGCTCTCCGTGGTCTCGCTGCTGGGCGTCGAGGAGGAGACCGTGGACGCCGCGGCCCACCTGGCCGCCGAGATCTGGCCGTCGCTGACGCCCGACGTCGTCCGCGAATGGATCCTGACCCTCGGCTCGGCCGGGCCCGGCACCGGCGCCGTCGTCCTCGGGGCCGTCGGCACCGTGGTGTCCGCTTCGGGCGCCGTCGGCGCGTTCCACCGGGCCATGCACCGCATCCACGACACCCGCGAGGGCCGGCCCTTCCTCCACTTCCGCCTCGTGGTCTTCGTCGAGACGCTCGCCCTCATGCTCGGCGCCGTGCTGATCACGATCCTGGTGGTCGTCGGCGGCGACCTCTCCCTGCGCCTCGGCCAGGCCGTCGGCCTGCCGGAGGAGACGGTCCAGACGTGGAACGTGGTGAAGTGGCCGGTCATCCTCGTGGTGATCGCCCTGATCGTGACCCTCGCCTACCGCCTGGGGCCCAACGTCCGGCAGCCCCGCTACCGCCCGCTCTCGCTCGGCGCCGTGGCCGTGGTGGTCCTGCTCTTCGGCGCCACCGTGGCCCTGGGCTGGATCACGGACCGGTTCGGCCAGTTCGCCGTGGTCGGGCGGATCAACTCCGCGATCGGCGTGCTCGCCCTCGCGTGGGTGGCGTGCATCGTGCTGCTGGCCGGGGCCGCCTTCGACGCGGAGGTGCTGCGTGCCCGCCAGCTGGCCGTCGGCATCGACGCCTCCGTCGAGATCCAGCTGGCGACGCGGCACACCGCGGTGCTCGAGGCCTCCGAACGGTACGAGGCCCGCAACCGCCGCCTGGCCCGGCTCGTGGCCGACGCCGTGCGCGCCGGCGAGGACCTCACGATCGAGGCCACACCCCTGCTCTCCGAGGAGGGGCGCCTCCTCGCGGTCGAGTCGGGGCGGCGGGACCCGGAGGACGTCAGCTCGGGCAGCCCGTTCCACGCGGACCCGGTGTCCGACGATGGCGCCCGCCTCGAGCCGACGTCCCGGCCCGACGACTGACAGGTCAGCGCTCCCGGGCCTCGAACGCCTCGACCTGGGCACGCAGCGTCTCGGCCGCGATCTCCTCGTCGAGGCCCACCATGCCGAGGTACACGAGCTCGTCCCCGTCCGTGACGCCGCCGACGGTCATGGTGAACAGGGCCGTGTCCATGCCCGAGTTCCCCAGAGCGATGTGGACCGCGTCCGGCACGCCGGGCACCTTCGTGAAGGCCGCCTGGACGCCGTCCGGGTCGCCGAACGTGCCGCACGTGTCGGCCAGCTTGCCGAAGGGCGCCAGCAGATCGGTGCCGTCGTCGGTGACCGCGACCATGCCGAACGCCCCGGCCTGGGAACCGGCCAGGCCGGTGACGGCGGCCGGGTCCACCTCGTACTGGGCCAGCGCACCGCCGAGCCCGGGCACCTGCTGCGTGTTGATCTGCTCGATGAGGTCCGCGCAGGCGCCCGTGGGGGTGACGCCCGTCAGGCTCAGGCTGGTGCTGATCGGCTCGCCGCCGCCGGCCTGGGTCTCCATGCCCGTGAACACGCCGCCGGGCGCGGTCTCCGGGGTGAGCAGGACGTCCTCGAGCGCCTCCACGCGCTCCTCCTGCTCGTCCGTGAGGTCCGAGCCGGCCCCCGTCGGGGCGGACTCGGACGCGTCGGCCGAGGAGGACGAGGCCTCGCCGCCTCCCCCGCCGCAGCCGACGAGCGCGAGGGCGCCCACGGCGAGCAGGGACAGGGCGACGGCGGGGCGAGCGGGGGCGGCGGGGCGGAGCATGAGAGACCTCTCAGACCGGGTGACGACGATGTGACCAGCCTGACAATCCCCACAGCGCAGGGCCAGCTTTCGCCTGCGGAGGCGGGTCGCGGCAGGGCCACCGGTCGATCGGCTCGCTCCGCGGCGACGAGCCGTCTCCCGGCGCCCGCGACGGGCCCGACGCACTACGATGACCACCAATCACGGCGGAACACGTCACTCTGCCGGCTCCCTCCGACCCGCCCCCTCCCGACGGCGACACAGAAGGCCCTCCATGACCCGCATCCACTCCCGCCTCCTCGGCACCGTGGGGCTCACCGCGTCGGCGGCGCTGCTCACCGGCTGCGCCGTCCTCGGCGGCGACGCCGGATCCGCCGGCATCGTGTCCGACGACGACCTGAGCACCTCGTACGGCCTCGTCCAGCCCGGCGTCCTGACGGTCTGTTCCGACGTCCCCTACCCGCCCTTCGAGTTCGAGGAGAACGGTGAGCTGACCGGCTACGACATCCAGCTGGTCGAGGCGGTGGCGGAGAAGCTGGGCCTCGGGGTGAACGTGATCGACTCCTCCTTCGAGGCCATCGAGTCGGGTGCCTCGCTCACCGGCTGCGACGTGAACGCCTCGTCGATCTCCATCACCGAGGCCCGTCAGCGCGTCATGGCCTTCACCCTCCCCTACCTCGACGACGACCTCGTCCTGGTCGCGAAGAAGGGCTCCGGCATCACCGACGTCGACTCCGCGAAGGGCCGCCGGATCGGCGTGCAGGCCGCGACCACCGGCGACGAATACGCCCAGCAGAACGGCCTGAGCCCCGTGCAGTTCGAGGACGGCGGCATGCAGGTCCAGGCCCTGCAGGCCGGCACCGTGGACGCCGCCCTGGGCAACCAGTCCGTGTTGCTCTACTCCCTCAAGGACGACGATCGCTTCGAGGTGGTCGAGTCGCTGCCCACGGGCGAGCAGCTCGGCATGGCGGTCGGCCCGCAGAAGGCGCAGCTCGGCTCCGCCGTGAACCGCGCGCTGCAGGAGCTGCGCAACGACGGCACCGTGGCCGAGCTCCAGGAGCGCTGGTTCGGTCAGGCACAGGAGGACTACCGATGAGCACGCAGGCCCCCGTCTCGCCGGCACCGGCCATGAAGCCCGGCCGCGCGCGCCGCCGTCGTCGGCTGTCCCTGATCATCCAGGCGGCCGTCTTCGTCCTCGCCCTCGTCGTCCTGGCCGTCCTCATCGACTGGGGCGCGCTCGCCGAGAACGTCCTGAACTTCCCCGCCGTGGCCCCGATGTTCCCCAACGTGATCCTCGTGGGGCTGGGCAACACGCTGTTCTACACGGTCACCTCGTTCGTCGTCGGCCTGCTGGGCGGCATCGTGCTCGCGCTCATGCGCCTGAGCTCGTTCGGCCCGTACCGGTGGCTGGCCACCGCCTACGTGGAGTTCTTCCGCGGCGTCCCCGCGCTGCTGGTGTTCCTCGCCTTCGGCTACGGGGTGCCCTTCGCGTTCGGGGTGTCCTGGCCGATCCCCGTCGTCGTGATGGTGGCCCTGGGCATGGTCTCGGCCGCGTACATCGCCGAGACCCTGCGTGCCGGCCTGCAGGCGGTGCCCCGCGGCCAGATGGAGGCGGCCCGGTCCCTCGGCATGCCGACGTGGCGGGCCATGGTCACCATCGTGATCCCCCAGGCGTTCCGCATCGTGCTGCCGCCGCTCACCAATGAGGTCATCCTCCTGACCAAGGACTCCTCGCTGGTCTACGTGCTCGGCCTGGCCGCGCACGAGTACGAGCTCACCAAGTTCGGTCGCGACGGCATCTCCGCCCTCGACGCCGGCATGACGCCGATCCTTGTGGCCGGCCTGTTCTACCTCGTGATCACCGTGCCGCTGTCCCTGTTGGCCCGCCGGTTCGAGGCCCGTTCGACCAAGAAGGGGCACTGAGATGGCCCAGCAGAACCCCATCACCGGATCCTTCGGCGCGGTGGCCGCCGCGGACGCCGCCGGCGTGCACGTGGCCGGCCTCAACAAGTCCTTCGGCGCCAACCACGTGCTGCGCGGCATCGACCTCGACGTCGCCCCCGGCGAGGTCGTGTGCCTGATCGGCCCGTCCGGCTCGGGCAAGTCCACCCTCCTGCGCTGCGTGAACCTGCTGGAGAAGCCCGACTCGGGCGTCGTCACGGTCGGTGAGTTCACGGTCACGGACGAGGACGTGGACCTGGACGTGCTGCGCCGCCACGTGGGCATGGTGTTCCAGCAGTTCAACCTGTTCCCGCACCTGTCCGTGCTGGAGAACTGCACCGTGGCCCAGCTCAAGGTGCTCAAGCGGGGCAAGGCCGAGGCGGCGGACATCGCCCGTCGGCAGCTGGCCCGCGTGGGCCTGGCCGAGCTCGAGGACCGCTACCCGGACCAGCTCTCCGGCGGCCAGCAGCAGCGCGTGGCGATCGCCCGTGCGCTGGCCATGGACCCGCAGCTGATGCTCTTCGACGAGCCCACCTCGGCCCTCGACCCCGAGACCGTCGGCGACGTCCTGGCGATCATGCGTCAGCTGGCCCGCGACGGCATGACCATGCTCGTGGTCACCCACGAGATGGGCTTCGCCCGTGAGGTGGCCGACCGGGTCGTGTTCATGGACGGCGGCGTCGTGGTGGAGGCCGGCCCGGCCGCCGCGGTGATCTCCGACCCCCAGCAGCCGCGCACCCAGGACTTCCTGCGCCGCGTGCTGCACCCCACCGAGATCGACCTCTGAGCCTGCCCGCCCGGTGGGCGGGCACATGCGTGAGGGGCCCCGCCCGGACCATGGTCCGGGCGGGGCCCCTCACCTGTGCGGCGGCGGCGTCTGGCCCTCTTGCCCTGCTTCCTCAGCTCGTCACGGGCCTCGCCCACCCCGGCGACCTGCTCCTCACGGGCGGCGTGGATCGCGGCGACCTTCTCGTCCTGGGCGTCGCGGATGGCCTGCACCTTGGCGTCGCGGGCGCCCTCGATGCGGGCGGCGCGCTTCTTGGCGGCCTTGCGGCGTTTGCCGGGGCGGTTGGCCACGGAGTCGGCGGTGATGGCCAGGCCGGAGCCGACCAGGAAGATGTCCTTGGCGACGCCGGTGCCCTCCTGGGACGGACGCACACCGTCGGCCTCGGTCATCTCCGGGGTGTTCAGGTACATCGAGAACAGGCCGCCGGAGAACGCGGTCAGGGCGGAGCCGGCGAGCCAGCCCGGGACGAACGGGGCCAGCAGGGCCGAGCCCACGCCGATCTCCGTGGTCACGAGGAACTTCTTGAACTGCTCCGGCGACAGGTTGGCCAGCGCGGGCAGGCCGCGGGCGCCCATGTCGCGCAGGCCCTGGGCCTGCTCCGCGGAGATGCCGCGCTTGTTCAGGCCGGAGTTCAGGATGAACGCGCCGGAGGCCAGGCGCAGCGGAATCTGGACGATGCTCATGGAGTCTTCCTTCCAGTAGGGCCCGCGGCACGCACGTGGAGTGGGGTGTGGCGCGAACGGTCGGTGAGCGGTCTGCACCTCCGACAGTACCAACGGCAGCCCGCTCCCGCCCGCCCGGAGGCGCGGCTGTGCGCGCAGAGCGGACGACGTCGGCGCCTCCACCACGTCGCGGAGGCGGTCGATGATGGACAATGGGGCGCATGCTCCCCCTCGTCGCACCCCTGACCGTGGCCGCCGCCGCGCCCACCGACTACGGCTGGCTCGGCAACATCGTCGTGGACATCATGGAGGCGGTCGGCCCGATCGGCGTCGGCCTGGCCGTCTTCGCGGAGAACATCTTCCCGCCCATCCCGTCCGAGGTGATCCTGCCCCTGGCAGGCTTCACCGCGGCCGGCGGCGCCTTCAGCCCGCATGCCGCGCTGGTCTGGGCGACGGTCGGCTCGATCGTCGGAGCGCTGGCCCTCTACGGCCTCGGCGCGTGGCTCGGCCGCCACCGCATGTACCGCCTCGCGGACCGCATGCCGCTGGTGGACATGGAGGACGTGGCCAAGACCGAGCGCTGGTTCATCCGATACGGCTACTGGACCGTGTTCCTGGGCCGCATGGTCCCCGTGTTCCGCTCCCTGATCTCCATCCCCGCGGGCATCGAGCGGATGAACCTCGCGAAGTTCACCCTGTTCACGGCGCTGGGCTCCCTGATCTGGAACGCGATCTTCGTCTACGGCGGCTACGCGCTCGGGGAGCGGTTCCACGTCGTCTCCGAGTACGCGGACGTCTTCTCCAACATCGTCCTGGTCCTGATCCTGGCCTTCCTCGCGATCTGGGTGGTCCTGCGCCTGCGCCGTGACGCCCGCCGCCGGAACGACCCGGACTGGCGCCCGCCGACCGCGGATGAGATGGCCGCCCGCGTCGAGGCCATCCTGGAGTCCTCCGACCACCGGAAGTGAATCGCATGCACCCCGTCCTGCCCTCCCCCCGCCGTGGCCGCGCGGCCCTCGGCCTGGCCGCCGTCGCCCTGGTGGCGCTGAGCGCCTGTGCTCGCACCGAGCCGCAGCCCGAGCCTGCGCCCGCCACGACGGCGGCCTCCGCCCTGCCGTCCATGGACATGGCCCCGTTCACGGTCGAGGTCCCCTCACACGACCTCGAGCGGGTGCCGGAGGCGAGCGTCGCCGTGCTCGAGGGCGAGGACCCGGACCACCACGGGGCGTGGCTGCAGGTGTCCGGGGCGCCGGCCTGGACGGACGCCATGGCCGGGGCCGTGCGCGACCAGATCGACCAGTACCGCCGGGACACCGACCCGAGCGCGGACCCGCGCCTGGAGATCCAGCCGCAGCTCGCCGTCGTGGCCGAGGACATCGCCGCGGCCCGCCTGCTCGCCACGGAGCGGCGCGGCACGGACTCCGTGTCCACCTCGCACGTGATCTGGTACTCGGCCCGCGAGGACCGCGTGCTCGAGACCGCCGATCTCTTCACCCCCGACGGCTGGGACGCGTTCCGCGCCGAGGTGCGCCAGCGCATGGCCAACGACCCGGACGTGATCGGCTCGCGCCTGGACTCGGCGGTCGACGCCCCGGAGCAGGTGGAGAACCGTCGCGTCTGGGACGCGGTGGTCTTCCTGCCGGACGGCAGCCTGATGCTCGAGGCGGACCAGGCGTCCATGGCGCCGGCCGCCGCGGGCGTGCTGACGGTGCGGATCCCTCGGGACACGGCGACCGCCTGGCTGTCCGACCTGGGCCACGTCGCCGCGGACGCCGCCTCCGCCCCCGCCGACCTGCGTCTGCCGGACCGCTCCACCCCGACCCCCGAGGAGCAGCAGCCGGAGCCCGCCCCCGAGCCGGAGCCCGAGACGTCCTCGTGGACGGAGGAGGCCACCGGCGCACCCGTGCCGCCCCCGTCCGCGCCCGCCGACACGGCGGCCCCGACGCCCAGCGTGACCACCCCGGTGCCGAGCAGCACGGCCCCGTCCTCCTCGGCCCCCGCGCCCACCCGCTCGGCCACGCCGTCCTCCCCGTCGTCTCCCCCCACCTCGTCCTCGCCGTCGGGCACGGGATCCGGCAGTCCGACGCCGAGCACCCCCGACCCGACGCCGACCTCCGCGACGCCGACCCCGACGTCCCCGACCCCGACGTCCCCGAGCCCGTCCGGTCCGTCCACGAGCGCGTCCGGTCCGTCCACGAGCGCGCCGGCCACGGACCCTGCGCCGGACCCGACCGAGTCCGCACCCGAGCCGACCGCCACCACGGCCTCCGCGTCCGCGTCGCCCACGTCGGGGGACCGCTCCAGCAGCACCCCCTGACCCCGGCGCCGGGCGCCGTCGTCGGCCGCGGTCTGCACCGTCGACGCGCGGCCGTGGCAGGATCGGGGCGATGACTGAGCACCTGCCCCGCCCCTGCCCGGACGCACCCGGCCCCGACGCCGTGCCGCCGCCCGCCGAGCGCGTCCACGCGCACGACCACAATCGGGACAAGGACCCCGCCCTCGTCCGACGGGAGCCGGTCTCCTTCGTCCGACGCGGCGCGCGCCTGAACGCGGGGCGGCAGGCCGTGTGGGACCGACAGGCGCAGCGGGTCCTCGTGGACGTGCCCCGCGGCCGCGGCGCCACCTCGGTGGACACCCAGGCCCGACTGGACTGGGCCGGGGTGTTCGGGCGCGAGGCCCCCCTGCTCGTGGACATCGGCTCCGGGCTGGGCGAGTCCACGGCGCAGGCCGCCGCCGACCGGCCGGACTGGAACGTGCTCGCCGTCGAGGTCTACGTGCCCGGCCTGGCCGCGCTCATGACGCGCGTGGAGCAGCAGGGCCTGGAGAACGTCCGCGCCGTGGAGGCCAATGCCCCCGAGCTGCTGGACGCCCTGCTCACGCCCGGCTCCGTCTCCGAGGTGTGGGTGTTCTTCCCGGATCCGTGGCACAAGAAGCGGCACCACAAGCGCCGCCTGGTCTCCCCCGCCTTCGCGGACCGCGTGGCGCGCGTGCTCGCCCCGGGCGGGGTGCTGCGGCTGGCGACGGACTGGTCGGGCTACGCCGTGCAGATGCGCGAGGTGCTCGAGGCGCACCCGGAGTTCGAGAACCTCTTCCCCGGGCGCGCCGCGGGCGAGGGCTCCCCGCTCACGCGGGTGCGCCGCGAGGGCAGGGAGACCGAGGTGGGGGCCCAGCCGCTGCCCTCGGGATGGGAGAGCGCGGCCGAGGAGGAGCGCCCGCTGCGGGCCGGCCTGGGTGAGGCGCGGGCCGGCGCGGCGGCCGCGGACCCCGTGGACCACGCGGGCGGCTGGGCGCCCCGGTTCGAGGGCCGACCGATCACGAGCTTCGAGGCGAAGTCCCAGCGGGCCGGACGCCTCGTGTTCGACCTGGCGTACCGCCGCCGCTGAGCACGGGGCCCGACGGGGCCGCTCAGGCCGGGGCGACCGGCCCGGCCGGGTCGGCGCCGTCCGGGACGGGCGGCACCGGCAGGCCGGCGGTCACCCGCGCGGTCGCCGCGAGCGTCACGGACCCGGCGTCCCGGTAGCCCCTCGGGGCGTCCCCGGGGGCCGTCGGCGACCAGCGGGCCGTGCGGTGGCCGCGGACGGCGGCCCCCGCCAGGCCGGGCCGCGGGGCCACCGGCAGCACGGCGGCGTCCGTCCAGTCCCGACGACGGCCGACCGCGCGGCCGACCCGGGCGAGGAGATCGCCCGGGGCCAGGGCGCGGAACGTCCGCCCGGACCGCAGGCCGAGGTGCGCGGCCCGGGCTGCCAGGGCGGCGGGCAGGCCGACCGCGCCCGAGACCACGAGGGCCTCGACGGGACGCTCGGCCGGCCACGGGGCGTCGGCGTCGTCGGGCTGCAGGCCCCGGTCCGCGAGCAGGCGCAGGGCGTGCGCGGCCACGAGCGAGCCGTACGAGTGGGCCTCCACGGCCCCGTGCACGGCGGTCCCGCGGGCGCGCAGGGCCGGGGCGGCGTCGTCGTCCTCCCCCGGCCCGTGGCGCAGGAACTCCCACCAGGCCCGGACATCCGCGGCGAGCATCGCGCCGCCGCGCCGGCCGGGGCCGTCGAGCACCACCCGCCAGGGTGTGGGCGCGGGGTAGCCGAGCCACGCGATGACGACGGGGCGGGGTGCGCCGGCGGCGCGCTGGGCGGCGGCGAGGTGGGCGGCCTCCCGGGCCGTCCCCCACATGGCCGTCTGGGGGCGGATGCCCATGCCGGAGACGAGCCAGGTCAGATGCGTGGCGGTCGCGGGGTCCCCCGCGGCGACCACCGCGCGCGGACCGTCCGGGCCGTCGAGGACGTAGTCCAGCAGATGCCGGGCGGGCAGGTGCGGGTCCATGCCCTCCGGCTTGAGGGCGTGGACGATCCCGTCCAGGGCGCTGCGGGCCTGCCGGCCGAGGCCGTCGCGCCGGGCCATGTCGGCGCGCAGCCGCTCCTGCACGCGGGACCGCGCGGCCGCCCCGAACGACGCCCGGCTCAGTCCTGCTCGGACTGCCACGTGGGCACCCGTCGGAGGCGGGCGCCGCCGGAGGGCAGCCTCCGCAGGCCGCTCGGGCGGGCCTCGCCCGCGGTGTCCGCCCCGGCCCGTGCCGCGGCGTGACGGCGGGCGGCCATCCGGTCGGCGTAGCGGGCCGAGACGTCGCCGCCGGAGCCCACGGTGAAGACGCGGGCCAGGCGGGAGGCGTGGTGGAGGCGGTCCACCTGGGCAGCCAGCTCGACCACGGTGTCCTGCAGCTGCTCGACCTCGCGCTGCAGCGCGATCACGCGGCGGATGCCCTCCAGCGAGATGCCTTCGCGGCTCAGGGCCTGCACGGTCTGCAGCCGCTCGACGTCGGCGAGGGAGTAGCGGCGGTGCCGTCCGTCCTGGCGGGCGGGGACCACGAGGCCGAGCCGGTCGTACTGGCGCAGGGTCTGCGGATGCATGTCCGCCATCTCGGCGGCCACGGAGATCACGAAGACCGGGGCGTGCCGGTCGGGACCCCCCTCGCGGCCCCGGTCCGCACGGGCGGCGCCGTCGCGGGCGCTCACCAGGCTGCCCTCCGGGCCAGCTCCCGCCGCGGATCGTCGCCGGCCGTGGCGGACTGCAGGGCCTCGACGGCGGCGCGGGCGTCGTCGTTGAGCGTGGTGGGCACGGTGACGCGCAGCTCCACGAGCAGGTCACCCGTCGTCTTCCCGCGCTCGACACCGCGGCCCTTCAGGCGCAGC
Organism: Micrococcus sp. GbtcB5; assembly: GCF_019091605.1. NCBI lineage: Bacteria > Bacillati > Actinomycetota > Actinomycetes > Micrococcales > Micrococcaceae > Micrococcus > Micrococcus sp. GbtcB5. The sequence continues at coordinate 3,900 of NZ_JAGXJK010000012.1, read as the reverse complement.
ACGCGGCCACACTGGGAGCCCGCCGGCACCTTCACCTTCACGGGGCGCTCCAGCGTCGGCACCTCGATCGTGGCGCCGAGGGCGGCCTCGGGGAAGGTGATCGGCACGGTGATCCGCAGGTCGTCCCCGTCCCGGCGGAAGAACTCGTGCTCGCGCACGTGCACGGTGACCAGCAGGTCGCCGCGGCCGGCCGGGCCGGGCGAGCCCTTGCCGCGGGCACGGACCTTCTGGCCGTCGCGGATGCCCTTCGGGATCTTCACCTCGATCGTCTCGCCGTCCGGGCCGCGCAGGGACACCGTGGTGCCCTGGATCGAGCCGCGGAAGGAGATCGTGGTGGTGGCGGTGCGGTCCGCGCCCTTCGTGGGGCGCGGCCGCGCGTAGCCGGCGTCACCGAAGCCGCCGGGGCCGAAGCCGCCGGTCTGGCCGGCGGCGCCGCCGAACATCCCGCTGAACAGGTCCGACAGGTCGGGCCCGGACTGCGTGGTGCGGGGGCCGCCCCCGCCGCCGAACATGCCGCCGAAGACGTCCTCGAAGCCGCCGCCGCCGGCACCGCCCGGGGCGGAGAACCGGGCGCCGCCGCCCATCGCGCGGATCGCGTCGTACTCCTGGCGCTCCTGGGGGTCGCTCAGGACGGCGTACGCCTCCGAGATCTCCTTGAACTTCTTCTCGGCCGCCTCGTCCCCGGGGTTCTGGTCCGGGTGGTGGGTGCGGGCGAGCTTGCGGTAGGCCTTCTTCACATCCGCATCGGAGGCGTCCTTGGACACCCCCAGGGTCGCGTAGAAGTCCTTGTCCATCCAATCCTGCGAGGCCATGGTGCCTCCTCTCGTGTGCATCGGTCAGGGGGTCGGCCGGCGGCGGGGTGGGCCGCCGGCCGACGGGGTCACTCGTCTCCGGCGGAGACCATCACCTGGGCGGCGCGCAGCACGCGGCCGTCCCGGACGTAGCCGTTGCGGAAGACCTGGACCACGTGGTCCGCGGGCACCTCCGCGTGCGGCTGGCGCATCACGGCCTCGTGCAGGGCCGGGTCGAACTCGACGCCGGCCAGCGCCGCCTGGTCGTGGCGCTCGAGGCCGAGGCCGGCCAGGACGGTGTCGAGCTTGGTCGCGATGGCGGCGAACGGGCCGTCCGTCAGGTCGCCGGCGGCGCGGGCGGCGTCGATGTCGTCGAGCACCGGCAGCAGCGCGGTGACGGCCTTGAGCACGCCGGCGTCCCTGGCCAGGTCGCGGTCGCGGTCCACGCGACGCTTGTAGTTCACGAACTCGGCCTGCAGACGTCGCAGGTCGGTCTCGAGCTCGGCCTCGCGGTCCGAGGCCGCGGGCTGCGGCGCCTCGGTCCCGGCCTCCGCGCCGGCCTCGTCGAGGATGCGCTCGGCCTGGGCGAGGGCGTCGCCGTCCTCGGCCTGCTCGGCCGCGCTCTCGGCGGAGACGCGGGGCTCACCGGTCTCGGGGTCGATGCGGCGACGGTCGTTGAACACGATGGGCTCCTCCTCGGAGCCGCGCTCGGCGTCGGAGGAGCCGTGCGGACGCTGCTGGTCGGCGCTCATGGTGTGTCCTTTCGAAGCGGGTGGGCGCGGCGGGTCCGCCGCGCGGGGGTGGTGCGGGAAGGCCGGCGGGCTGGCCCGGCAGGGGCGCTGCCGGGCCGGCCCGCCGGCGTCGTGGGCCTCCGGGCGGGGCGGGCGTGGACGCCCGCCCCGGCCCCGGGGTGTCAGGCCTTCTTCTCGTCGTCCTCGTCGACCACCTCGGCGTCGACGATGTCCTCATCGTCGCCCTGCGGGGCGGCGGACTCGGCGCCGGCGTCGGCCGACTCCGCGCCCTGCTGGGCGTAGAGGGCCTCGCCGATCTTGACCTGGGAGGCCTGGAGCTTCTCGAACGCGGCGGCGACCTCGTCGTCGTTGTCCTGCTTCTCCAGGGCGGCCTTCAGGGCGTCGACGTCGGCCTGCACCTCGGTCTTGACGTCCTCGGGCAGCTTGTCGCCGTTGTCCTGCAGGAGCCTCTCAACGGAGTAGGCGGACTGCTCCGCCTGGTTGCGGCGGTCGGCGGCCTCGCGGCGCTTCTTGTCCTCGTCCGCGTGGGCCTCGGCGTCCTTGACCATGCGGTCGATGTCCTCCTGGGACAGCGAGGAGCCGCCCGTGATGGTCATCGACTGCTCGGTGCCGGTGCCCTTGTCCTTCGCGGAGACGTGCACGATGCCGTTCGCGTCGATGTCGAACGTGACCTCGATCTGGGGCATGCCGCGCGGGGCCGGGGCGATGCCGGTCAGCTCGAAGGTCCCCAGCGCCTTGTTGTCCCGGGTGAACTCGCGCTCGCCCTGGAAGACCTGGATGGACACGGAGGGCTGGTTGTCCTCGGCCGTGGTGAACGTCTCGGAGCGCTTGGTCGGGATGGCCGTGTTGCGCTCGATGAGCTTGGCCATCACGCCGCCCTTGGTCTCGATGCCCAGCGACAGCGGGGTCACGTCGATCAGGAGCACGTCCTTGCGCTCACCGGCGAGCACGCCGGCCTGCACCGCCGCGCCGATGGCGACGACCTCGTCCGGGTTCACGCTCTTGTTGGGCTCCTTGCCGCCGGTCAGCTCCTTCACGAGCTCGGAGACGGCGGGCATGCGGGTGGAGCCGCCGACGAGGATCACGTGGTCGATGTCGGAGACCTTGACGCCGGCCTCCTTGATGACGTCCTCGAACGGCTTGCGGGTGCGCTCGAGCAGGTCCTTGGTGAGGTCCTGGAACTTGGCGCGGGACAGGTGCTCGTCCAGATGCACCGGGCCCTCGGGGGTCACGGACAGGTACTGCAGCGAGATGCTGGTGGAGGTGGCCGAGGAGAGCTCCTTCTTGGCCTGCTCCGCTGCCTCCTTCAGGCGCTGCAGGGCGATCTTGTCCTTGGACAGGTCCGCGCCCTTGGACTTGGCCTGCTGGAGCAGCCAGTCCACGATCCGCTGGTCCCAGTCGTCGCCGCCGAGGCGGTTGTCGCCGGCGGTGGCGCGCACCTGGATGGTGGCGAAGTCGTCCTCGTCCTTGGCGACCTCGAGCAGGGACACGTCGAAGGTGCCGCCGCCCAGGTCGAAGACCAGGATGAGCTCGTCCTCCTTGCCCTTCTCCAGGCCGTAGGCCAGGGCGGCCGCGGTGGGCTCGTTGATGATACGGGTGACGTTCAGGCCCGCGATCTCGCCGGCCTCCTTGGTGGCCTGGCGCTCGGCGTCGTTGAAGTAGGCGGGCACGGTGATCACCGCGTCGGTGACCTTCTCACCCAGGTACTCCTCGGCGTCGTGCTTGAGCTTCATCAGCGTGCGGGCCGAGATCTCCTGCGGGGTGTACTTCTTGCCGTCCACCTCGGTGGTCCAGTCGGTGCCCATGTGGCGCTTGACGGACGCGAAGGTGCGCTCGGGGTTGTTGACGGCCTGGCGCTTAGCGACCTCGCCGACCAGGACGTCCCCGCCCTTGGAGAACGCGACGACGGACGGGGTGGTGCGGGCGCCCTCGGCGTTCGCGATGACGACCGGGTCGCCACCCTCGAGGACGGCAACCACGGAGTTGGTGGTGCCAAGATCGATACCCACTGCTCGCGACATCATGTGTCCTTTCGTCGACTGCTGCTCGAGGTGACCGCGGCCGACCGGTGCCGGCCGCCCTTGAGCGTTCTGGACTCAACCTGCCACCGGGGCGGAAGGTCTGTCAAGAAACCTGAGTCACCTCGACTCATGTTCTGGTGTCGTGCAGTGCAACCACACCCCCGTGCGCTTCATTCCCGCCCGTCGGTGATCCTCGTCACACCCTCCGTGAATCCCCCTCTCAGGCATCTCGCGGGCGCCCTGCCGAGCCCCTCTCGGTGCCGGCGCACAGGTGCTGACTAGACTTCTGGAAATCGGACCCGCAACCCAGGAGTGACATGTGCTCATCCTCTCGAG
>NZ_JAGXJK010000119.1:0-343 GCF_019091605.1 Micrococcus sp. GbtcB5 | reverse complement strand
TCGGCGCGTCGACGGTCGAGGACCCGACGCGCTTGCGTCGACGCCGCTGCGGGACCCGGAGCCCTTCGTCACGCCACAGGCGTTGGATCTTCTTGTGGTTCACCACCCACCCCTCGGCGCGGGCGTCGTGATACGCCCGCCGATACCCGTAGCGGGGATGGTCCTTCGCCCAGGCGCGCAGCCACTCCCTGAGCGCCCGATCCGGGTCCGCGACCGTGTCGCCCTTGAGCGGTCGCCGGTACGCGGAGCGGCTCAGCCCGACCAGACGGCACGCCATCCGTTCGCTCACCCGCAACTTGCGCTTGAGGTGATCGACGGCGGCGCGGCGCCTGTCCGGGCTTAG
>NZ_JAGXJK010000118.1:0-345 GCF_019091605.1 Micrococcus sp. GbtcB5 | reverse complement strand
CCAGATCCACGCCCTGCGGCGGGAGCGCAAGTGGTCCGCACGGCGCATCCATCACCACCTCGTCTCCGAGGGCCACCAGCTGTGCCTGCGCACCGTGGGACGGTGGCTGCACCGGGCCGGGATCTCCCGCCTACGGGACCTGACCCCAGCCGGAGAAGACCTCCGCCGGCAGCCGGCCCGGAGGATCACCGCGAGAGGGCCAGGGCACATGGTGCACCTGGACGTGAAGAAGATCGGGCGCATCCCTGACGGGGGCGGCTGGCGTGCGCACGGACGGGACTCCGAGAACGCGCGAGCAGCCAAGCGCGGGCCTGGCCGACGGGTCGGCTACACCTACCTGCACTC
>NZ_JAGXJK010000117.1:0-346 GCF_019091605.1 Micrococcus sp. GbtcB5 | reverse complement strand
GAGGAGCGGGGGGACGGACCCCCGAGCCCCGGGAGCCCCGCCGTGACCCCCCCCGCCCCGCGCCCCACCGGCGCCGCCCGCTCCGACCCCACCCCCTTCGAGCGGGGGGAGGCCGTGACCCTCGACGACGTGCACGTCGGCTTCCTGCACCCGGTGCCGGAGGACGGCGTGCTGACCACCCGCATGGGCCTCGCCCCCACGCCCGCCCAGCGCGCCGCCCGCGGTGGGCTGCCCGAGCGCTACCTCGCCCAGACGCAGGTCGGCTTCACGCCCGACGGGGACGGCTGGGCATGGACGACCCTCGAGGACTCCGCCGGAGCCCAGCGGGTGCGCATCGACCGTGAGC
>NZ_JAGXJK010000116.1:0-347 GCF_019091605.1 Micrococcus sp. GbtcB5 | reverse complement strand
ACGAGCTGATGGATCTTCGTGCTCAGCCCGCCACGGGAGCGCCCGATGCCGTGATCGGCCGGCTCCTCACGCGGATTCTTGTAGTTCGACCCATCCCCCTGTGAGGCGGGTGATGTTCGTCGCGTGCTGGTGGGCGCGGGCGATCGTGGAGTCCACCGAGACCGACCAATCGATCAGGCCTTCGGCGTCAGCGGCGGCGGTCAGCGTGGCCAGCACCGTGTCCCATGTGCCTTCTTCGGCCAAGCGCCGATGCCAGGTCCACACGGTCTGCCAGGGCCCGTAGACCTCGGGCAGATCCCTCCAAGCGATTCCGCACCTGTATCGGTAGATGATCGCCTCCACCATGG
>NZ_JAGXJK010000115.1:0-348 GCF_019091605.1 Micrococcus sp. GbtcB5 | reverse complement strand
CACGCTCCCGGGTGGGGGGGCCCCCAGCCCCTGCCGGCCGAGACTGAGGGGGTTCGGCATGTGCCGCTCCCGGTATGTTTGGATAAAGTCCTTCGGAATAAGACCATAGCATTGGCCAAGGTGCTCTGGAGAAACAGTAAGGTGGAAGAAGCCACCTGGGAGTTGGAGTCGGATATGAGGACTCAACATCCAGAACTATTCAGGTTAGATTTCGGGGACGAAATCCTTTTAAGGGGGGAATAGTTGTAAAGACCGCTTAGTTTAATTTGGAAATTAGCAGTTAATTATGATTAATTATGAAAATTATTTATAGCTATTTAAATAATTTATTATACTGTTATTTATGGA
>NZ_JAGXJK010000114.1:0-361 GCF_019091605.1 Micrococcus sp. GbtcB5 | reverse complement strand
CCGCGTCGAGGCTGACGGGGCGCCCGCCGCGGGCACCGCGCCGTCTGCGGTGGCCCTGCTGGTCGGCCGGTTCGGGGATGACCGCTTTGATCCCACGGGCGCGTAGGTGGGTGCGGATCGCCCGGGAGGAGTACGCCTTATCGCCCAGCACGGCCTCGGGGCGGGTCCGGGGCCGCCCTACTGGCCGGGTCACGCGCAGCTGCTCCAGAAGAGGAAGCAGCATCGGGGAGTCCCCTGCCTGGCCGGGGGTGATCAGGCTGACCAGCGGCAGCCCGGTCCCATCGACGAGCTGATGGATCTTCGTGCTCAGCCCGCCACGGGAGCGCCCGATGCCGTGATCGGCCGGCTCCTCACGCGGATT
>NZ_JAGXJK010000113.1:0-363 GCF_019091605.1 Micrococcus sp. GbtcB5 | reverse complement strand
CGGCTCGCCGCCGACGCCGGCCACGGGGAGCAACAGCAGGAAGGGGATGCCGATCGGGACGATGCCGATGCCGTACTTCACCGGGGTGGCGGGCTGGCGGGTGCCCAGCTTGGTCCACAGCGCGGCGTACACCGGGGCGAACACGATGATGAAGATCGGGTTGTTGGAGTTGACCCACTCCATGGGCATGAGCCAGCCGAACAGGTACCGGTCGAGGCGGTGCGCGGAGTACAGCGCGATCACGGTGAACTCCTGCTGGAAGAGGGCGAAGAACACGGACGTGCCGTTCAACAGCGGGATGAACGCCTTCACGCGCGAGCGCTCATCCTCCGAGACCTTCGTCGAGGTCAGCAGGACCGCGAA
>NZ_JAGXJK010000112.1:0-367 GCF_019091605.1 Micrococcus sp. GbtcB5 | reverse complement strand
AACGCGAAGCTTCCGGACGGTGATCCGCAGAAGGTTGACGATGAGATCAAGGCTGATGCCCTGCGGAATCTCTTTGCCCACTCGAAGGTCGCCCTGATCTACGGCGCAGCCGGCACCGGCAAGTCCACGATGGTCAACCACATCGCGAACTACTTCGAGAGTGATCGGAAGCTCTTCTTGGCACATACCAATCCGGCCGTCGACAACCTGAAGCGCCGCGTCGACGCTCCCAACGCACACTTCAGCACGATCTCGAAGCATGTGCGGGGTGACGGGGACACATCGGGTCATTTCGATGTCGTAGTCATCGATGAATGCAGTACGGTCAGCAACGCGGCGTTCCTCGAGGTACTGGCGAACACCGACT
>NZ_JAGXJK010000111.1:0-370 GCF_019091605.1 Micrococcus sp. GbtcB5 | reverse complement strand
CTTTGCGTTGTGACGGCGGTGATACATGATCATTACGAACACCGCAGCGCACAACATCCAGAACAGCGCGACGATGAGGATCGCGTGGTCCACCAGGAAGGCGAGTACCGAACCCACGACAGCGAGCAGAATAAAAAGCCCCATGACGAGTTGCTGGCGTCGTGAGAAGCGAAGAAAGAGTTGGATCATGGGTGCGATTCCTCGGGTGCTGTAATCGGCGGGGCAGGTCTGGCGTCTCTGCGACGAGCAGTCAGGTGACGAGCCGGGGCGGGAAGTCGATGACGGACGTGACAATGTCATCGCGCGTATAACGTGCTACCCATCCGAGTTCCTTCTCAATGAGCGAGACGTTGGCTGTCAAGGCCCCCGG
>NZ_JAGXJK010000110.1:0-373 GCF_019091605.1 Micrococcus sp. GbtcB5 | reverse complement strand
AAATGGAAGGAAAGGATTGAAGCCTGCGCGGGAGAAGAAGTGCACGTTCGCGCGTACATCCACAACAACATAGCGGCAAACCTTCACAGCCCGCTTAGAGGCCTCAGCTTTCGGATAGTCAGCGGTCGCCGCGCAGACGACGGCTCAGCTGCCGTCGGCGTGGTTTGGTCTGCACTGAACGCGCATTCCGTATGGGATGGGGCTGAAATTTTCTGCCCGGATCAGAGTGTCTCGTTTCAGCCCATCCGAGGGTCTACCAAACTGTCTACCAAGGATCCCCCCGAGGGCAACCCAGTAAAAGATGAATTAGCTTTCGGAGAGAATTATATAAATTCAGAGTCCCCAAGCGGAACATCTGAAGACAAGTTTGACG
>NZ_JAGXJK010000011.1:0-92798 GCF_019091605.1 Micrococcus sp. GbtcB5 | reverse complement strand
GCCGCCCCGGCCCCCCCCCCCCCCCCCCCCCCCCCGGCGGGGGGCCGCCCGCCCCGCCGGCACGCGGGCCGCCCCCCGGGGGGGGGGCCCGCCCGTCGTCGTGGGGCCCGGCGGATCAGGCCTTCGCCGCGGCGTCGTCCTGACTGGCGAAGTGCCGGCGGTACGCGCCCAGGGTGAGGAACGCCGGGTACTCCGGCGGCAGGGCCGACTCGCAGAACACGCGCACCGCGTCCTCGAACCTGTGGCCCTCGGGCAGCGGGCCGGCGAGGATCCGAGCGTGCTCCTCGCGGATCAGCTGCTCCATCCAGCCGCGGTTGGCGGTCCGCACGCCGCCCTCGGTCAGCTGCACACCGGTGCCGTTGTGGGCCCACTGCCAGATCTGGGACCGGGAGATCTCCGCCGTGGCGGCGTCCTCCATGAGTCCGTGGATCGCGGCGGCGCCGTTCCCCCGCAGCCAGGACTCGATGTAGCGGATCCCGACCTCGATGTTCATCCGCACGCCGGCCTCGGTCACCGAGCCCGTGGTCGCGGCGACGTCGAGCAGGGCGGCCTCGTCCGGCACCACGTCCTCGCGGCGGCGGGTGCGGATCTGGTTCGGGGCCTCGCCGAGCACGGCGTCGAACTCCTCCCGGGCGACCGGCACGAGGTCCGGGTGCGCCACCCACGAGCCGTCGAAGCCGTCGCCGGCCTCGCGGGCCTTGTCCGCGCGCACCTTCTCCAGCGCGGCGGCGTTGGCCTCCTCGTTCCGGCGGTCCGGGATCACGGCGGACATGCCGCCGATCGCCGAAGCGCCGCGCCGGTGGCAGGCCCGGACCAGCTGCTCCGTGTAGGCCCGCATCATCGGCTGCGTCATGGTCACCTCCGAGCGGTCCGGGAGGACGAACTCGGCCCCGCGGTCCCGGAAGTTCTTGATGATGGAGAAGATGTAGTCCCAGCGGCCGGCGTTCAGGCCAGCGGCGTGGTTGCGCAGCTGGTACAGGATCTCCTCCATCTGGAATGCCGCGGTGATCGTCTCGATCAGCACGGTGGCCCGGATGGTGCCCTGGGGGATGCCCAGCTCGTCCTGCGCCGCCACGAACACGCAGTTCCACAGCCGCGCCTCGAGATGGGACTCGAGCTTGGGCAGGTAGAAGTACGGGCCGTGGCCGCGGCGGATCAGCTCGTCGGCGTTGTGGAAGAAGTACAGGCCGAAGTCCACGAGGGCACCGGCCATCGGCTCGCCGTCCACGCGGATGTGGTCCTCGATGAGGTGCCAGCCGCGGGGGCGGACGATGATGGTCGGCCGGTCCGTGAGCTCGCGCTCGCGCAGCCGGTACTCCTTGCCCTCGGGGGAGGTGAAGTCGATCTGGTCGCGGATCGCGTCGAACAGGTTGACCTGCCCGTCCAGCATCCGGTCCCAGGACGGCGTCGAGGAGTCCTCGAAGTCGGCGAGCCAGCCCGAGGCGCCCGAGTTGAGGGCGTTGATCGTCATCTTCCGATCCACGGGGCCGGTGATCTCCACGCGGCGGTCCTGCAGGCCGGGGGCCAGCGGCGCCACCCGCCAGGAGTCGTCCTCGCGGACCCGGCGGGTGGACCGCAGGTAGTGCGGGTTCCAGCCGTCGGTGATGCGGCGCCGGGTGTACTCCCGCTCCTCGAGCAGCCGCCGGCGGCGGTCCTCGGCCAGCCGGTGCAGGCGGCCGAGGAACGCCAGCGCCTCGTCCGTGAGGATCTCGGCCTGCCGCCCGTCGACCGGCCCGTGGACGGTCACCACGGGGGCGGCGCCCTCGGGGATGACGACGGGGATGGCCTGGGTGCTCACGTCATGCGGCAGGGGCGTGTGCTCCCGAACGTCGTCGGCATGGATCTCGTGCAGGGTGGGGGTCGTGGTCTGCGGGCTCATGGGACTGCCTCCTCGCGGTCTCGGCTGAGCGGATCAGTGGAACTGGCCGGACTCCGTGGAGCCCGCCAGGGCCACCGTGGAGCTGTCCGGGTTGATGGCGGTGGACACGGCGTCGAAGTAGCCGGTGCCGACCTCGCGCTGGTGCTTGGTCGCGGTGTAGCCGCGGGCCTCGTCGGCGAACTCGCGCTCCTGCAGCTCGACGTACGCGGACATCTGGCGCTCGTGGTAGCCCTTGGCCAGGTCGAACATCGAGTGGTTCAGGGCGTGGAAGCCGGCCAGCGTGATGAACTGGAAGGTGTAGCCCATGGCGCCCAGCTCGCGCTGGAACTTGGCGATGGTGTCGTCGTCGAGGTTCTTCTTCCAGTTGAACGACGGCGAGCAGTTGTAGGCCAGCATCTGGTCCGGGAACTCGGCCTTGACGGCCTCGGCGAACTTCCGGGCCAGCTCGAGGTCCGGCGTGCCGGTCTCCATCCAGATCAGGTCCGAGTGGGGGGCGTAGGCCTTGGCGCGGGCGATGCAGGGCTCGACGCCGTTGCGGACCTTGTAGAAGCCCTCCGCGGTGCGCTCACCGGTGATGAACTCGGCGTCGCGCTCGTCCACGTCCGAGGTGATCAGGGTGGCCGCCTCGGCGTCGGTGCGGGCGATGATCACGCTGGGCACGTCGGCGACGTCGGCGGCCAGGCGGGCGGCGTTGAGCGTGCGGATGTGCTGGCCGGTGGGGATGAGCACCTTGCCGCCGAGGTGGCCGCACTTCTTCTCGGAGGCCAGCTGGTCCTCCCAGTGCACACCGGAGGCGCCGGCGGTGATCATCCACTTCATGAGCTCGTAGGCGTTGAGCGGGCCGCCGAAGCCGGCCTCGGCGTCGGCCACGATCGGCACGAGCCAGTCCTCGACGCTGCTGACGCCCTCGGCGTGCTCGATCTGGTCCGCGCGCAGCAGGGCGTTGTTGATGCGGCGCACCACCTGCGGCACGGAGTTGGCCGGGTACAGGGACTGGTCCGGGTACGTGTGGCCGGAGAGGTTGGCGTCCGCGGCGACCTGCCAGCCGGAGAGGTAGATGGCGCGCAGCCCGGCCTTGACCTGCTGGACGGCCTGGTTGCCGGTGAGGGCGCCGAGGGCGTTGGTGAACTCACCGCGGGCGTTCTCGTCCTTCAGCTGGGTCCACAGCTTCTCGGCGCCGCGGCGGGCCAGCGTGTGCTCCTCCTGGATGCGGCCGCGGAGACGGACGACGTCCTCGGCGGTGAAGCTGCGCTCGACGCCGGCCCAGCGGGGGTTGTTGTCCCAGTCGTGCTGGAGCTGTTCGGCGGAGGCGGGAGTGGAGTGGTGGGGCTGGGTGGTCATGACGTCCTCCTGAGGATCGGTCCGGTTCGTGAAGGGTTCGGTGCGACGTGTCCGTCGCTGCCGTTGACATCCACCTTGGCCCCGGGCAAGGCCCTCTGGAGCACAAAATCGGTGGAAACTCCGGCCGTTCCTGCCACTGGGTCAGAACGTGACAGTCCTTGCACCCCCATGTGGCCTGGATCACGACAACGGCCCCCCGGTTGTCAAGAATGTGACTTTCTTTCCGTCACACGTGATCTCCTCCCCGGTTCCGTCTACAGTTCCGCGCATGATGACCCGCCCGCTTCCCGAGGACAGCGCGACCGTGGACGCCGTCGCGCTGGGCCGCCGCGTCCGGCACCTGCGCAAGCAGGCCGGCCTCACCCTGGACCAGCTCGCGGAGCGCACGGGAGTGAGCGGCTCTCACCTGTCCCTCGTGGAGAACGCCCGCCGCGAGCCGCGGCTCTCGCTGGTCCAGCGGATCGCGGAGGTCCTGGGCGTGCCGGTCGAGGACCTGCTCACCGGCCGGGCCCCCACCCGTCGGGCCGAACTGGAGATCGAGGTCGAACGGTTCGCGCGCTCGGAGCACTACGCCTCCCTCGGCCTGCCCCCGCTGCGCATCGGGCCCCGCACCCCCACCGAGGTCCTCGAGGTGATCGCGGGGCTGGAGGCCGAGCTGCGCCGTCGCCTGGAGGAGCAGGCCGCCACCCCCGAGGAGGCGCGCCGCGCCAACGCCCAGCTGCGCGCGCAGATGCGCGCGGTGGACAACCACTACCCCGATCTCGAGGCCGAGGCGCATCGGCTGCTCGACGCGATCGGCCACACGGGCGGGCCGCTGGGCCTGCACGCCGTCTCGGAGCTGGCCGAGCACCTCGGCTTCACCCTGCGCTTCGTCCCGGACCTGCCGCACTCCACGCGCTCCGTCACGGACCTCAAGCACGGGCGCATCCACATCAGCGGCTCCCGCTCCTCGGACCACGACCGCCGCACCGTGGTGCTCCAGGCCCTCGCCGCCGCCGTCCTGGGCCACGGCGAGCCGCGGGACTACGAGGACTTCCTCGCCCAGCGTGTGGCGGTGAACTACCTGGCGGGCGCGCTGCTCATGCCGCAGCGGGCGGCATCGTCGCTGCTGCGGGCCGCCCAGAAGCGCCGGGACCTGTCCGTGGACGACCTGAAGGACGCGTTCGGCGTCTCCTACGAGGCCGCCGCGCACCGGTTCACCAACCTGGCCACCGTGGACCTGGGCATCCGCTGCCACTTCCAGAAGGTCCACGAGACCGGGGTGATCCACAAGGCCTACGAGAACGACGGGATCGTGTTCCCCGCCGACCACACCGGTGCGATCGAGGGCCAGCAGGCGTGCCGGAAGTGGGGCGCACGGCAGGCCTTCTCCCGCAACGACCGGTTCCGCGCCCACACGCAGTACACGGACTCGCCCAACGGGACGTTCTGGTGCACCTCGATGATCGAGAACGGCCCCGACGGGCTGTTCGCCCTCTCCGTGGGCACCCCGTTCGAGCATGCCCGGTACTTCCGCGGCGCGGACACCCGCCACCGGGTCACCTCCACGTGCCCCGATCCGCGCTGCTGCCGCCGCCCCGACCCCGAGCTCGAGGCCGCGTGGGGCGGGCACGTGTGGCCCGCGGCCCGCATGCACGCGCATCTGCTGGCGGCCATGCCCACGCAGACCTTCCCCGGTGTGGACGAGCGTGAGGTCTTCGAGTTCCTCCAGGCCCAGGAGGAGCGGGAGGGCTGAAACGACGCCGGCCCGCACCCTCACGCGAGGGTGCGGGCCGGCGCGGCGGACGGCGGGGTCAGCCGATGCTCTTGCCGGCCGAGTTCAGCTCGGTGCAGGCCTGGACCACGCGGGCGGCCATGGCCTCCTCGGCCTTGGCGCCCCACACGCGGGGGTCGTACTGCTTCTTGTCGCCGACCTCGCCGTCGACCTTCAGGACGCCGTCGTAGTTCGCGAACATGTGCCCGGCCACGGGGCGGGTGAACGCGTACTGGGTGTCCGTGTCCACGTTCATCTTCACAACGCCGTACTCCACCGAGTCGGCGATCTCCTGGGCGGCGGAGCCGGAGCCGCCGTGGAACACGAGGTCGAACGGGCGCTCCCTGCCGAACTTCTCGCCCACGGCCTGCTGGATCTCCTGCAGGATCTCCGGGCGCAGCTTCACGTTGCCCGGCTTGTAGACGCCGTGCACGTTGCCGAAGGTCAGCGCGGTGAGGTAGCGGCCATGCTCCCCGAGGCCGAGGGCCTCCACGGTGGCGATGCCGTCCTGGACGGTGGTGTAGAGCTTCTCGTTGATCTCGTGGGCCACGCCGTCCTCCTCGCCGCCCACGACGCCGATCTCCACCTCGAGGATCTGCTTGTTGGCGTGGGTGCGCGCGAGCAGCTCGCGGCCGATCCGCAGGTTCTCCTCGAGGGTCTCGGCGGAGCCGTCCCACATGTGGGAGTTGAAGATCGGGTCGCGCCCGGCCTTCACCTCCGCCTCGGAGGCGTCCAGCAGGGGCAGGACGAAGCCCTCGAGCTTGTCCTGGGGGCAGTGGTCCGTGTGCAGGGCGATGTTCACGGAGTACTTCTTGGCGACCTCGCGCGCGAACGCGGCGAAGGCCAGCGAGCCGGCGACCATGTCCTTCACGGAGGAGCCGGAGAAGTAGGCGGCGCCGCCGGTGGAGACCTGGACGATGCCGTCCGAGCCGGCCTCGGCGAAGCCGCGGATGGCGGCGTTCAGGGTCTGGGAGCTGGTGACGTTGATCGCCGGGAAGGCGAAGGCGCCGTTCTTGGCGGCGTCGATCATCTCGGCGTACTTCTCCGGGGATGCGATGGGCATGCTGCAGCTCCTAGGCGTCGTCGACTCGGGCAGGCGGGGGAGCGCGGCGGACGCGCCGCCCTCGGGCTCATCCTATCCGCGCGGCCGGACCCGCCCCAGGGTCCCGGACCCGACGGCGCCGCCGGCCTGGGCACGACCCCGCCGTTTGCCTAGGGTGAGCGGCGTCACATTTGCATCCGAGAGACCGGAGACCGCCATGGCCCCCGCCCACCGCCCCTCCCGCCCCCTCGCCCTGGCCGCCGCCCTGGCTGTCGTCGCCGGGTTCGGCGCGCCGCACGCGGCCCTGGCCCAGGAGTCCGCCCCAGCCCCGGACGCGCCGGAGGTGAGCTCCGCCGTCGCGGACCTCTCGCAGCCGGCCACGACGGCCGAGGACGCCCGCTGGAACGCGGCCCGGGACGCCCTGGCGGCCGCCTCGGCCGACGACCCCTTCTACCTGCCGCCCGCCACCGTGCCCGCGACCCCCGGCGCCCTGATCCGCACCGAGCCCACCGCCTTCTACCTGGACCCGGTGCGGCTGGTGCAGGTGCCGGCGCACGCCACGCGCATCATGTACGCCTCGCAGGACGCCCAGGGCCGACCCATCGCCGTGACCGGCACCGTGCTGACCCCCACCGCCCCGTGGACGGGCGGCGGTGAGCGCCCCGTGATCGGCTACGCAGTGGGGACCCAGGGGGCGGCGGACCGCTGCGCCCCCTCCCGCACCCTCTCCACCGGCGTGCAGTACGAGGGCGTCGGGATCACGTCCCTGCTGAGCCGCGGCCACGCCGTGGTCGTCACCGACTACGAGGGCCTGGGCACCCCGGGCGCTCACACCTACATGGTCCGGGAGGCCCAGGCGCACGCCGTCCTCGACGCGGTGCGCGCAGCCGCCCAGGTCTCGGGGTCGGGCGTCGCCGCGACCGCGCCGGTCGCGCTCGCGGGCTACTCGCAGGGCGGCGGGGCGTCCGCGGCCGCGGCCGAGCTCGCGTCGGAGTACGCCCCGGAGCTGGACCTCAAGGGCGCCTACGTGGGCGCCCCGCCGGCCGACCTCGTGCAGGTCGCGGACCGGATCGACGGCGGCCTGTACGCGGCCTTCCTGCTCTACGCGATGGCCGGGCAGCTCGCCGCGTACGACGTGGACCCGGCCACGCATCTCAACGAGACCGGCCTGACGGCCCTCGCCGGCGCGGCCGAGACCTGCATGGTGGGCAGCCTCGCCTACGCGCACCTCGACTCCGCCACACTGACCCACACGGGGCAGGACTTCCCTGAGCTCGTCCGCTCCGATGCCGAGCTGGCCGGGATCCTCGCCGAGCAGCGGATCGGCGCACCGGGCCGCCGTCCGGACGTGCCGGTGATGATCGCGCACTCCGTCACGGACGACGTCATCCCGTACCGCACCGGCCGCGACCTGGGCCGCCGCTGGTGCGCGGAGGGCGCGCGGGTGCGTTTCGACCCGCTCCTCACCCCGACCCACGTGGGCGGCCACGTGGCCTCGCTGCCGCGGATGGGGGCGTTCCTGGACGCGACCCTCGCCGACCGCTGGACCGCCGACTCGTGCGGGTGGTTCTGAGCCTCGGCTAGCGTCGGGGCCAGGACCGTCCCGCCCACCGAAGGAGCAGTCATGCGCGCCGAGCAGGTCACCGATCCCATCGCCTACCACGGCGAGGGCCCCGTCTGGGCCGCCTCGTGGGGCAGCGCCGCCGAGGGCGTGACCGCCGGCGGCGGCCTGCGCTGGGTGGACATGCTCGCCGGGGACGTCCTGTCCCTGCGCGCCGACGGCACGGTGGACCGCACGCACGTCGGCGACGTGGCCGCCGCGCTGCGCCCGCGTGCGGGGGGTGGCGCCGTCGTCGCGGTGGAGCGGGGCTTCGCCCTGATCTCGCCCGAGGGCGAGCTGACGACGCTGCCTGAGCTGTGGGGCGCGGACGCCGGGATCCGGATGAACGAGGGCGGCTGCGACCCGGACGGCCGGTTCCACTGCGGCACCATGGCGTACGCCAAGACCCCCGGCGCCGCGAACCTCTACCGGCTCGCCCCCGGACCCGACGGCGGCGCCGGCGAGGTGGACGTCGTGCTGACCGGCGCGACGACGTCCAACGGCCTGGAGTGGAGCCCGGACGGCACGCTGGCCTACTACAACGACACCCCCACGCGGCAGGTGGCCGTGTTCGACTACTCCCGCGAGGAGGGCCTGACGAATCGGCGCGTGCTCGTGGACGTGCTCGACGGGGAGGGCAAGCCGGACGGACTCACCGTGGACGCCGAGGGCGGGATCTGGGTGGCCGTGATCAGCCACGGGCAGATCCACCGGTACACGCCCGAGGGGACGCTCGACGAGGTGGTCGAGGTGCCCGTGCAGAAGACCACGGCGTGCACCTTCGGCGGCGACGACCTCGGCACCCTCTACATCACCACCTCCTGGGAGAACCTGGAGCGCGGCGAGGACCCGCTGGCCGGGGCCCTGTTCGCCGTCCGCCCGGGGGTGACGGGCCTGCCGGCCCGCCCCTTCGCGGGCTGACGCCGTCACGCCGCACGTCATCGGCGGCGCGGTCCTGCGCGGTCCTGCGCCATCCTGCGCCGCGAGCCAGACGAATCTGCGGTCCAGAGGCTCCTTTCAGCGCGGAATCGTCTGGCTCGCGCCGGACTCAGGGGACGGCCGCGTGCTGCCGGATCCACGCGTGCATCGCGATGCCGGCGGCCACGCCCGCGTTGATCGAACGGGTGGAGCCGTACTGCGCGATGGACAACACCGCGCTCGACGCCGCCCGCACCTCCGCCGAGAGCCCCGGCCCCTCCTGCCCGAAGACGAGCACGCAGGCACGCGGGAAGTCGAAGGTCTCCACCGGCACCGACTCGGGGAACAGGTCCACGCCGAGCACGGGCAGCCCCTCCCCCGCCGCCCACTCCGTGAACGCCGCCACCGTCTCGTGGTGGCGCACGTGCAGGTACCGGTCGGTGACCATGGCGCCGCGCCGGTTCCAGCGGCGCCGCCCGATGATGTGCACCCCGGCGGCGTTGAACGCGTTGGCGGTGCGCACGACGGTGCCGATGTTCAGGTCGTGCTGCCAGTTCTCGATGGCCACGTGGAACGGGTGGCGCCGCGCGTCGAGGTCCGCGACGATCGCCTCGAGGCTCCAGTAGCGGTAGCGGTCGAGCACGTTGCGGCGGTCGCCGTGCGCGAGCAGCTCCGGGTCGTAGCGGGGGTCCTCCGGCCACGGGCCGGTCCACGGCCCGACGCCGACCTCGCGGGGCACGGCGCCGTCCTCGGCCGGCGCGGGCTCGCTCAGCGGCCGGCCTCGGACCGGTCGACGGCGGCCCAGGCGGCCCCGGCGGACACCGCGGCCACGGAGAGCACGGCCGGCCACGCGCCGATCTTCTTGGCCAGCGGGTGGGAGGCGCCGAAGCCGCCGAGGTACAGGGCGGCCAGGCCCCCGGTGACGGCCGGCCCCCGCGTGGCCAACCACGTCCGGCCGGCGTACAGGCCGGCGGCGGCCAGCACGACGCCGCCGAGCGGCCGGATGCCGGTCTCACGGGCGGTCAGGTAGCCGCCGATCAGACCGAACGCGGTGACCGGGGCCGTGGAGACGGCGTGGGCGGGGAGCAGGGTCTTGCCGTCACGGACGACGGGCGGGGCATGACGCGGAGTCTTCATGGCGCCACCGTAGCGCGCGCATCCTGGAATACGCCGGGGGCCGCCGTCGGGGAGAATGTCCCAGTGAGCATGATCGACAACGCCGTGTACGTGGACGGGCGGCGCGTCCACGCCCCCTCCACCCTCGAGGACACCTGGGGGGAGTGCGAGCGCACCGGCGGCATGGCCTGGCTGGGCCTGTACCGCCCGGACGTGGCCGAGCTCCAAGCGGTCGCGGAGGAGCTGCGCCTGCACCCGCTCGCCGTCGAGGACGCCCTCGCCGGAGGCGAGCGCGCCAAGCTGGACCGCTACGGCGAGGACTCGTTCATGGTCCTGCACCCGGCCCGCTACATCGACCGCACCGAGACCGTGGAGTTCGGCGAGCTGAGCGTCTTCACCGGCGAGCACTACGTGGTGACGGTGCGTCACGCGGAGGAGCCGGACCTGGCCGCCGTGCGTCGGTCCCTGGAGACGGAGGGCCGCGAGCGCCTCGCGATGGGGCCGTGGCAGGTCACCCTGGAGATCCTGGACCGGGTCGTGGACGACTACTTCCCGGTGGCCGACGGCCTCGAACAGGACATCGCGGAGATCGAGGACCAGGTCTTCGCCGGCGACGGGCACGTCTCCCGGCGCATCTACGAGCTCTCCCGCGAGGTGCTGAACTTCCAGCACGCCATCCGCGCGCTGCCGCACATCGTGGAGCAGCTGCAGGAGGAGGTGCGCACCCGCCTGCACGAGGACACCCGCCGCCTCGACGCCGACGGCCTGCCCCGGCGCGACGACGCCCACGCCTGGGAGGACGAGGAGCTCAGCGAGCAGGCGCGCCTCGAGGTGGAGAACCTGCGCCGCCTGCGCGACGTCCACGACCACGCCGTCCAGATCAACGAGCGCGTGACGACCATGCGCCAGATGCTCAACAGCGCCCTCGAGCTGGACTCGACGCTGGCGTCGAAGCGGCTGGCCGAGCAGTCGATCGCCCAGAACGAGCAGGTCAAGCAGATCTCGTCCTGGGCGGCGATCATCTTCGCGCCGCAGCTGGTGGGCTCGGTCTACGGCATGAACTTCGACGGCATGCCCGAGCTGCACTGGGCGTTCGGCTACCCGTTCGCCCTGGGACTCATGCTGGCGGTGGCCCTCACGCTGTTCGTGCTGTTCAAGCGCGCGGACTGGCTCTAGGCGGGCGGCGCGGGGCCGGCCGAGGCTCAGTCGAGGCCGAGCTCGTCCTTGCCGAACGCGTACAGGTACGGCACCCCCGCCTCCTCGGCCACGCGCTCGGCGGCCCCGGTCGCGCGGTCCACGATCACGGCCACGGCCTGGACGTCGCCGCCCGCGTTGCGCACGCCCTCGACGGCGGTCAGCGCGGAGCCGCCCGTCGTCGAGGTGTCCTCCAGCACGACGACGCGGCGACCGTCCACGCCCGGGCCCTCCACCTGCCGGCCCATGCCGTACGACTTCTGCGCCTTGCGCACCACGAAGGCGTCGAGCGCGCGGCCTGCGGCGCCAGCCTGGTGCATCATCGCGGTGGCCACGGGGTCCGCACCCATGGTCAGCCCGCCCACCGCGTCGCACCCGATCCCGTTCTCCTCGAGCAGGCGCAGCATCACGCGGCCGATCAGCGGGGCGGCCTCGTGGTGCAGGGTGACCCGACGCAGGTCCACGTAGTAGTCCGCCTCCTTGCCGGAGGACAGGGTCACCCGGCCGTGCACCACAGCCAGATCCTGGATGAGCTGCTTGAGCCGCTCGCGGTCCTGCTCGGGCGTGGGGACGGTGGGGGTCTGCGCGTCGGTCATGCCGCCCATGCTAGTGCGGGCCCGACCGCCCCTGCCGCTTCCGTCCCGGACTGGCTAGGCTCAGGCCATGAGCGAGATCCAGCACGACGACGCCGTCCAGCATCCCTCCGGCCTGCCCCTGGCGCACTGGCTCACCCTCACCGAGGGCCTGATCGCGGCGCGCGTGGCCGAGAGCCTCGAGGAGCACGGCCTCACCCGCGCCCAGTGGCAGTTTCTGAACACCCTCACGGTGGCCCCGCAGTCCCGCGCCGAGCTCGAGGCCGGCTTCGAGGAGGAGCAGCGCGGCGCGGTGTCCGGTCAGATCGAGGAGCTGGTCGAGTCCCGCTGGGTGACGGTCGAGGGCGACCTCTACACCCTCACCGCCACGGGCCGCACCGCGGGCGCCCGCGTCGGTGAGGCGGTCGAGGCCCTGCGTGCCGAGGCGACGGCGGACGTCCCGCGGGACCAGATCGACGACGCCGTCCGCGTCCTGCGCCGCATCGCCCGCAACCTGGGGCACCCGGACGCGTGAGCCGTCGTCGCCGACCGACCCTGTCCCCGTGCGCGGGGCCGGTCCTACGCTGACCGGCATGCGTGAACTCCAGCAGCGGATCATCGCCCAGCAGGGCGTCCTCCCCGAGATCGACCCGGCGGCCGAAGTCGAACGGCGCGTGGCCTTCCTCGCCGACTACCTCGCGGCCACGGGCGCGTCCGGCTTCGTCCTGGGCATCTCCGGCGGCGTGGACTCCACGGTGGGTGGCCGGCTGGCCCAGCTCGCCGCCGAGCGTCGCCGCGCCCAGCTCGGCGTCACGGACGCCGTCGCCCTGGGCGGCCCCGGCACCGCCCCGCCGGGTGAGGCGGGGGTGGGCGCCGACGTCGTGCCCTCCCGCGAGAACCCCCGGTTCACCGCCGTGCGCCTGCCCTACAAGGTGCAGCACGACGAGGCGGATGCCCGGGCCGCCATGGACTTCGTGGGCGCGGATCAGGACGTCACCCTGAACATCGCGGAGGCCGTGCAGGGTCTGGCCGCCGCCTTCGCCGAGGCCGTGGGGGAGCCGATCTCGGACTACAACCAGGGCAACGTCAAGGCCCGCATCCGCATGACGGCCCAGTACGCGGTGGCCGGCGCCCACGGGCAGCTGGTGATCGGCACGGACCACGCGGCCGAGGCCATCACCGGCTTCTACACGAAGTTCGGCGACGGCGGCGCGGACGTCCTGCCGCTGGCCGGCCTGAACAAGCGGCAGGTGCGGGCGCTGGGCCGCGAACTCGGCGCCCCCGAGCCCCTGTGGAACAAGGTGCCCACCGCGGACCTGCTGGACGGCACGCCGGGCCAGACGGACGAGGCCGAACTCGGGATGACGTACGAGGACATCGACGACTACCTCGAGGGCAAGGACGTCCCCACCGAGGTCGCGGAGAAGCTCGAGGGCATCTGGCTCCGCAGCCGCCACAAGCGCACCACGCCGGTGACGATCCACGACGACTGGTGGCGCTGAGGCGCCGATCCCACGGTGTCCGCGCCCTTCGATAGCCTGGCCGGGTGAAGATCGCCACCTGGAACGTCAACTCCCTCCGTGCCCGCGCCGACCGCGTCGAGGCCTTCCTCGAGCGCCATGACATCGACGTCCTGGCCATCCAGGAGACCAAGTGCCGGGACGAGAACTTCCCCTGGGAGCTCTTCGAGCGCGCCGGCTACGAGGTGGCGCACAACGGCACCTCGCAGTGGAACGGCGTGGCCATCGCCTCCCGCGTCGGCCTGAGCGACGTGCAGCGCGGCTTCCCCGGCCAGCCGCACTTCGGCAAGGGCGGCGTGGACCCGCAGGAGGAGTCCCGCGCCATCGGGGCGACCGTGGGTGCCGAGGCGGCCGACGGCGTCGCCCCGGTGCGCCTGTGGAGCCTGTACGTGCCCAACGGGCGCGGCCTGGAGAACGAGCACATGGGCTACAAGCTCGAGTGGCTGCGCGTGCTCCAGGAGCACGCGGCCGCTCGCCTCGCCGAGGACCCGGACACCCGGCTCGCCCTGGCCGGCGACTGGAACATCGCTCCGCAGGACGAGGACGTGTGGGACATCGAGCTGTTCCAGCGCGAGGGCTACACGCACGTCTCCCCGGCCGAGCGCGCGGCGTTCCACGCGTTCGAGGACGCCGGGCTGGTGGACGTGGTGCGCCCGCGCCACCCCGGCCCCGGCGTGTACACGTACTGGGACTACACGGGCCTGGCCTTCCCCAAGAAGAAGGGCATGCGCATCGACTTCCAGCTGTGCTCCCCCGCCCTCGCACGGACGGTCACGGACGCCTGGGTCGACCGCGAGGAGCGCAAGGGCAAGGGCGCCTCGGACCACGCGCCCGTGGTCGTCGAGCTGGGCTGAACCACGGACGAGCCCGCGATGACCCACGACGACGGCGGCCCGCCCCCGGGTGTCGCGCGCGGCACCGCGCACCTGCGCGTCTTCCAGCCGCTGGCCGCGTTCCCGGACGCGGTCCAGGCGCGGCTGATCGCCGGCGGCCACCGCACCCGTGCCGAGGTCGAGGCCGAGGCGGCCGAACGGGCCCGGCGTCGCCTGGCCCGGCCCGTGGCCGACCCGTTCCCGGAACCCGGTGAGGACGACCTGGTGCGGGTCCTCCAGGACGAGCACCGCTCCGCCTTCTACTGCCCGGACGAGCGGGGCCTGCGCGCCGAGATGGCCGCGGCCATGCTCGAGGAGACGATGCTGCCGCGGCTGCACGAGGCCGCCATCCCGCCGGCGGCGCGCGCCATGAACCGCGGCCGCGCGCTCGTGGCGCTCGAGGACGAGTGGGGCCTCTCCCCCGACCCGGACGCGGCGGGCCAGGACCCGCAGGACGAGGGCGGCGCGCCGGAGCACCACCGCGTGCAGACGCGCACGGCCACGTGGGGTGTGCCGCACGGCTGGCTCACGGTGTTCGACCCCGAGGAGCCGGTGAAGCGCCTCGTGGACGGCGAGCGCACGGCGTACCGGCGCGCCCCGATCGTGGCCGCCCGGGAGCGGGCCGGGCACGCGGCGGCGGTGCTCGCGCGGCACGCCCCGGATGCGGAGCTGATCGGCGAGCTCACGGTGATGGTGGAGTGGCTCGGCGCGTTCCACCCCGACTCGTGGATCGAGCTGGACTACGGCGGCCTCACGCGGCACGTGTGGCCGGACGACTCCGTCTTCGACCTGTGGACGCTCATCGACGCCCTCGAGGAGGGCGACGAGGCGACCGCCGGCGTCGCGCAGGAACGGCTGAACCGTCGCTGGGCCGCCGTCGGGATGCTGGCCCGGCTGACCTGAGCCGGCCGCCGGCGCACCGGGGTGGGGCCGACCCGGGTGCTCGAGACGCACACCACGCCGCCGACGCCGCTCACGCGGGGCGCGCGCTCCCGCGTCGGGCCTAGGGTGGATCCCATGACCACGCAGCGCCTGAGCACCCCGCCCTCGGAAGCCCGGAACCGGCCCGTCACCCCGTGGTGGGTGGACGCCGTGATCTACCAGGTGTACCCGCGCTCCTTCGCGGACGCGGACGGGGACGGCATGGGCGACCTGCGCGGCGTCACCTCGCGCCTCGACTACCTGGCCCAGCTCGGCGTGGACGCGATCTGGCTCTCACCCTTCTACCTCTCCCCGCAGCACGACGCCGGCTACGACGTCGCGGACTACCGCGCCGTGGACCCGCGGTTCGGCACGCTCGCGGACGCGGACGAGATGATCGCCGCCGCGCACGAGGCCGGCATCCGCGTGGTCGTGGACCTCGTGCCGAACCACACCTCGTCCGAGCACGCGTGGTTCCAGGCCGCCCTGGCCGCCGGCCCCGGCTCCCCCGAGCGCGCCCGCTACCACTTCGCCGAGGGCCGCGGCGAGCACGGCGAGCTGCCCCCCAACAACTGGGAGTCCACGTTCGGCGGCGGGGCCTGGACCCGCGTGACCGAGGCGGACGGCACCCCGGGCCAGTGGTACCTGCACCTGTTCGACACCACGCAGCCGGACCTGAACTGGGAGAACGAGGAGGTGCGCGAGGAGTTCCGCTCCATCCTGCGGTTCTGGCTGGACCGCGGCGTGGACGGCTTCCGGGTGGACGTGGCCCACGGGCTCATCAAGCAGCCCGGCTACCCGGACGCCGAGCACTCCCGCATGGGCATGGTCACGGACGCGGGCGAGGACGCCGACCCCACGTTCGACCCGGACACCTTCGAGCCGCTCACCCCGTTCATGGACCAGGACCGCGTCCACGAGGTCTACCGGCACTGGCGGCGGGTCCTGGACTCCTACGACCACGAGCCGATGATGGTGGCCGAGGCGTGGGTGGCCCCGCTCTCGCGGATGTTCCGGTACGTCCGCCCCGGCGAGATGCACCAGACCTTCAACTTCACCTACCTCATGGCCGGCTGGGACGCGGAGTCGCTCACCAGCGCCATCGACCGCTCGTTCGAGCACGCCGAGCGCGTGGGCGCCCCCAACACGTGGGTGCTCTCCAACCACGACACGGTGCGCCACGCCTCCCGCTACGGCCTGGCGGACCCGAGCTCCTACCCGGCCGGCATCACCGCCGAGGACGAGCAGCCGGACGAGGAGCTGGGCCGCCGCCGGGCCCGCGCCGCGGCCCTGGTCGAGCTGGCCCTGCCCGGCTCGGCGTACATCTACCAGGGGGACGAGCTCGGCCTGCCCGAGCACACCACCCTGGCCGCCGAGCAGCGCACGGACCCCTACTTCTTCCGCACGGACGGCAAGGAGCCCGGCCGCGACGGCTGCCGCATCCCTCTGCCGTGGGCCGCGGACGAGACGTCCTACGGCTTCTCGACCCCCGCGGACGACGACGGCCCCGCGTCCGCCGCCGAGGGCGTCGCCGCGCCGTGGCTGCCCCAGCCCGCGTCCTTCCGGGCGCTGGCGGCGGACCGGCAGGTCGGCGTCGAGGGCTCCGTGTTCGAGCTGTACCGGCGTCTGCTGCAGATCCGCGGCGAGCTCGACCTGGGCACGGGCACGTTCGCGTGGTCCGAGCACCACGACCCCGCACGCGGGGTGCTGGCGTTCACGGTCACCTCGGGCGGTGGCCGGCACCTGGGCTCGGGCGAGCCGATCCCGGCGCGCACCGTGCTCGTGATGGCGAACCTGTCGACCGATCCCGTCGACCTGCCCGCGGGCCATTCCCGGGCCCTGTTCTCCCTCGAGGAGGCAGAGGCCGTGCAGGACGGGCAGCTCGCGCACGACGCCGCCGCGTGGCTGCTCATGGACTGAGCCGGGCACGCCCCGGGACCCGCCGGGGCGCCACAGATCTTCCGCGAGGAATCAGCGGTGGCCGAGGCCACATCATCCGGCACGGTCGGATGAACTCGACGTAACGTCCACGATGACTCGCATCACACCGGACAAAGTGGCATGAACGCTGTGTCACGAGTCACCATGGCGTGTCCTGATCCACCCCCTTCGAGCGGAGACTTCACGTGAGCACCTCCCCCTCCGGCTCCCGCGTCGCCGAGCCCGACGCGGCCACCACGGACCGCGGGCAGCTGCACCGCGGCCTGAGCCAGCGGCACATCATGTTCATCGCCCTGGGCACGGCGGTGGGCACCGGCCTCTTCTACGGCTCGGCCGGCGGCATCCAGGCCGCCGGGCCGGGCGTGATCCTGTCCTTCCTCGTCGCCGGCGCCGCCGTGTTCCTCGTGATGCGCGCCCTCGGCGAGATGACGCTCCGTGAGCCCGTCTCCGGCTCCTTCGCCGCCTATGCCTCCCGTTATCTCGGCCCCTTCGCCGGCTACGTGACCGGCTGGACCTTCGTCTTCGAGCTGGCCGTCGTGATCATCGCGGACACCGCCGCCATCACCACGTACATGGCGTTCTGGTTCCCGGGGGTCCCGGCCTGGGCCTGGGTCGCCGCCACGATCCTCGTGGTCGGCCTGATCAACTTCACGCACGTCGGGAACTTCGGCGAGGCCGAGTTCTGGCTGACGCTCGTGAAGGTCGGGGCCATCGTGGCGATGATCTTCGGCGGTGTGATCCTGCTCTTCACCGGCGCCTCCACCGCGGACGGCACCCAAGCCAGCCTGGCGAACCTCGTGGACCACGGCGGATTCCTGCCGCACGGCATCCTGGGCGTGCTGACCGCGCTCACCATCGTGACGTTCTCCTTCGGCGGCATCGAGACCCTCGGCGTGGCCGCGGGCGAGGCCAAGAACCCGGAGAAGGTGCTGCCCAAGGCCATCAACACGGTGCCGATCCGCATCCTGTTGTTCTACGTGCTGACGATGGCGGTCATCATGGCCCTCGTCCCCTGGAACCAGGTGGACGGCAAGGCCAGCCCGTTCGTGCAGATCTTCGAGGGCCTCGGCGTCCCCTTCGCCCCGCACCTGCTGAACTTCGTGGTGCTCACGGCCGCCGTCTCCGCGATCAACGCCTGCATCTACGCGTCCGGTCGCCTGCTCTACGCGATGGCCCATGACGGCCAGGCGCCCCGGGCCTTCACCCACACCAACCGCGGCGGCGTGCCGTGGCTGTCCGTGGCCGTGACGCTGGGCGTGATGGTGCTCGGCGCGGTGCTGATCACCGTGGACCCGAACGCCTTCAGCCTGGTGGCCGGCGTCGCCTCGTTCGCCGTGGTGCTGACCTGGGCCATGATCTTCCTGTCCCACCGCGCCATGCGCAGGCGCGTCGCGGAGCAGGGCGCGGAGCCGTCCCCCTTCCCCATGCCGCTGGGCAACGTCGGCACCTACCTGGGCCTGGCGTTTGTGGCCACCGTGGTGATCACCATGGCTACCATCCCGGATTCGCGCCGCGCGCTCATCATCGGTCTCGTGTGGGTCGCGGTCCTGACCCTCGCCTGGTTCGTCACGGGCACCCGCACGTCGGCCGCGGCCCACAGCCGCACCGGCACCCTGCCGGTGGTCCGCACCCGCCAGTCCCACGAGGACTGACCCCCACGACGACGACGGCCCCTGTCCCGCGCGGGACAGGGGCCGTTCTCGTCGGGGCCGGGAGGGCGCCCGGGGGCGGACGTCAGTGCTCGTGGCGGCGCAGCCGGGTGCGGCGAGGCCCCTCCGAGGCCGGGACGCCGGCGGCCGCATCGGCGATCCGCTGCTGGTGGTCCCGACTGAGCGAGGCCCACCACTGCGAGGCCGCCACGGGGCCGGAGTCGACCACCTCGTCGTCGTCGGACTCGAGGCCCAGGCGGTCCTTGATGGAGGCCAGCATGGCCTGGCGGCGCACCGCCTCCACCCGCGCTACGGAGTAGCCGAGCGAGCGGAACGTGGCCAGGCAGATCAGCAGCATCATCACGGAGAACGGCAGGCCGATGGTGATGGCCAGGACCTGGATCGCGGACAGGCCGCCGGCGGCCAGCAGGGCCGCGGCCATGAGCGAGGTGGCGATGGCGAAGAAGATCTTCACCGTGGCCTTCGGGTTCACGTCGCCGCCCGTGGCGAGCATGCCCATCACGAGCGAGCCCGAGTCGGCGGAGGTGATGAAGAAGATGCCCGAGAGGATGATGGCGCCGACCACGAGCATCGTGCCCGCGGGCAGCTGCTCGAGCACCTGGAAGAGCGCGGTGTTCGAGTCGATGGCGCCGTCCGCGCCCACCACGGAGGTGTACCCGGCCGGGCGGGTGGTCTCGAGGAAGATCGCGGTGCCGCCCAGGATGCCGAACCAGACCACGCCCACCATGGTGGGCACCAGCAGCACGCCCGCGATGAACTCGCGCACGGTGCGACCGCGCGAGATGCGGGCGATGAAGATGCCGACGAACGGCGTCCAGGACATCCACCAGCCCCAGTAGTACGCGCTCCAGCCGGCCTGCCACGCGTCGCCCTCGGCGCCGTAGAACGCGGAGACGTTGAGCGAGTTCGCGAAGAAGTACTGCATGTAGGAGCCGAGGGACTGCACCATCTCCTTGAACAGGAACGCGGTGGGTCCCACGATCGCGATGAACAGCAGCAGGCCGGCGGCCAGGATCAGGTTGGTGTTGGACAGCCACTTCATGCCGCGCTCCACGCCGGAGACCACGGTGTAGAGCACCACGCAGGTGACCGCGCCGATCATGGCGTACTCGAGCCAGGGGCTGTCCTCGGGCACGATGCCCAGCGCGCGCAGGCCCGCGGACATCTGGGTGACCCCGAGGCCCAGCGAGGTGGCCACGCCGAAGACGGTGCCGATGAGGGCGATGTTGTCGATCAGGTGGCCCCAGCCGCCGCGCACGCGGCGCTCGCCGATCAGCGGCTCGAAGGCCCAGCGCAGCGCGAGGGGACGGCCGCGCCGGTGGATGGCCAGCGCGACCGCCACGCCCACCACCGCGTAGATCGCCCAGGGCTGCAGGCCCCAGTGCAGGAACGTGGTGGCCAGCGCCGACTGGGCGGCCTCCGCCTGGGTGGGGTTGGCGGCCGCCACGTCGGGCCGCGGATCGGTGAAGTGCATGAGCGGCTCGGTCATGCCGAAGAACACGAGGCCGATGCCCATGCCCGCCGCGAAGAGCAGGGAGAACCAGGACAGCGTGGAGAACTCGGGCTTCTCATCGGGCTTGCCCAGCGTGATCCCGCCCTTGCGGGAGAACGCGAGGTAGCCGCAGAACAGCACGAAGAACAGAGCGACGAGCGCGTACCACCACGAGAAGTTCGTGATGATGGCCTGCTGGACCAGGCCGATGCCCACGGTCATCTGGTCGGGGGCGAGCAGCGTGGCCCCCACGAAGGAGAGCACGATGACCGCGGAGGGCCAGAACACCCACGGCAGCAGGACGCGGTCGCGGGCGGCCGCGGCGGAGGTGGCAGGGGCGACGCCGGCGTCGGGGGCGGTCGCCGAGGACGGATGGTTCCCGGGTTGCTCGGGGATCATGGGCTCGGTCGAGGGCGGTGTCGGATCGCTCATCCTCCCGACCTTACGTGGTCCCGCACGCCGGCTCCCTGCCTGAGACGCGGCCGAGTGGACGGTCTCACCCGGCGGGGTGACCGCGCCCACGGCCCCGGCGCGGGCGTCCCCTGGTGAGGCGTGGGCGGCCTCACTAGGGTGTGGGACACCACGACGACGGCGGCGCCGGACGGGCCCGCCCGCGAGAGGAAGGACCGCACCATGACCGACGTCCCCTTCGAGGACCGCGAGGACGAACGAGAGCTCGAGACGGACCTGCTCGCCGATCCCAACGCCGCCGGCGACCCCGCGCCGCAGGACGGCCGCGACGGCCAGCCCGTGCGCGGCGGCTCGGACGACCCGCAGCACTGGGCCGGGGAGGGACGTGCCCCGGACTCCCTGCGCAATGCGGAGTCCGCCGCCATGCACATCGAGGAGGACGCCCAGGACCGCACGCGTGCGGACGAGGGCGACGTCGAGATCCTGTGACCGCCCCTCAGCCCCGGTCGGGGACGAGGCCGGTGCGCAGGAGGGTGAGTGCCTCGTCCTGCCCGAGGAGCGGCTGACGCATCTCGTCGCGGAGGAAGTCGAGCATCGCCGAGGCCAGCGCCGGCTCTTCGGAGGCGATCGCGTCCGTCGCGATCGCGGCGTGGAAGTCGAGGGCGAACGCGGCCGTGGCGGTCGCGGCGATGCAGCTGTGGGTGGAGACGCCGCACAGCAGGAGCCGATCCACCCCGCGGCCCCGCAGCTCGGCCGCCAGTCCCGTGCCGTGGAAGGCGGAGTCCCGGGTCTTCACGACCTCGACGGCGTCCGGGGCGGCCGCCGCGACCCCGTCGAGCAGAGCCGCCTGCCGGGTGCCCGGGAAGGCGAAGCCCTCGCCGTCGGCCAGCATGTTCAACGTCCACGTGGAGCGGTCCCGCGCGTGCTCGGTCCGCACCAGGAAGACGGGACGGCCGGCCTCGCGGGCGGTCCGGAGCAGTTCCACGACCGCCGCCGTCAGCTCGGCCTGATGGGCGGCCAGCGCGGGATGCTCGAAGTAGCTGTGCTGGACGTCGATCACCACAAGCGCGGTCTCGCCGCCGGTCGCGCGGGCGGAGGGGGAATCGGGCATCGACCCAGTGTGCCCACCGCGTCGCCGCCTGTCAGTGGCTCGTCGCCCCGGACGACGAAGGCCCCCCGCGTCTGCGGGGGGCCTTCTCGAAGTGGTGGCTCCGACCGGCGTCGATCCGGTGACCTTACGATTTTCAGTCGTACGCTCTACCAACTGAGCTACAGAGCCCGGCGACCTTCGTCACCAGGACCATGCGTCACCGGACTCCATTTCCGAATGCCGGTGATCGGATGATCCGAGCGACCCTGACGGGACTTGAACCCGCGACCTCCGCCGTGACAGGGCGGCGCGCTAACCAACTGCGCTACAGGGCCATGTTCTGTTGTTCTCGCCGCTTTCGCAACGAGTGGAAACTCTAGCAGAGCCTCCGCGCGTCGTGCAAACCCAGTCGGCGAGTGCCGTTCCGGCCGCCGAGGGCGGCCGGCCTGCGTACCCCCAACGGGATTCGAACCCGTGTCGCCGCCGTGAAAGGGCGGTGTCCTAGGCCTCTAGACGATAGGGGCAGGTCCGGTTCGAGATTCCCGAGGTGGACCCTGGGAGTCTATGGTGGCCGCACGCCCCCCGGCAAGTTCCCGCCGGAGCCGGTCCGCCGTCGTCGTGCCCCGCCGTCAGGAGCCCTCCGTGAGCCATCGCCCCGACCGCCCCGCCGCCACGTGGATGAGCGAGCAGGAGTTCGACGACGCCGTCTCCGCGGCCCTCACCCGCATCCCGGACGAGCTGGCACGGCTGCTGACGAACGTCGTCGTGGTGGTGGAGGACGAGTACGAGCCGCAGCGCTGGGAGGACCCGGCCACCGAGCTGTTCGGCCTCTACGAGGGCGTGCCGCTGACCGAGCGCGCCGAGTTCGCGTGGCAGATGCCGGACCGGATCGTGGTGTTCCGCGGCCCGCTCACCCGCCACTGCACCTCCCGCGCCGAGCTCGAGGACGAGATCACCGTCACCGTCATGCACGAGGTGGGGCATTTCTTCGGCATCTCCGAGGAGCGCCTCCACGAGCTCGGCTGGGGCTGAGCGCCGGTCAGGACTCCGGCTGGTCCTGGACCGGGCCGAACGAGGCGCGGCGGCCGAGGCGGACGTCCTTGCGGAACGGGACGACGAGCACCGGGCCCTTCGCGTGGTCCGCGACGCCGCGGCTCGTGGAGCCGACGATCGCACCGGCGAAGCCGCCCAGACCGCGCGTGCCCACCACGGTGAGGCGGGCGGTGGCGGTCTGGTCCACCATCACGTCCACGGGGGTGCCGTCCACGAGCTCGGTGAGGACCTCGAGGCCGGGGAACTCGGAGCGGATCCACGCGGCGCCGG
This sequence comes from Micrococcus sp. GbtcB5, assembly GCF_019091605.1. NCBI lineage: Bacteria > Bacillati > Actinomycetota > Actinomycetes > Micrococcales > Micrococcaceae > Micrococcus > Micrococcus sp. GbtcB5. The sequence goes on along the minus strand of NZ_JAGXJK010000011.1, from coordinate 70,143 downwards.
CGTCGAGACGCTCGCGCAGCTCCCGCTCTCGGGCCTCCTCGTCCAGGCTGACGGCCAGCCACGCGGCGTTCGCGCCCAGGGGCGGGACGGCGCACACGAGCTTCAGCGGGGCCTGGCGGAGGCGGGCCTCCTCAGCGGCCTCGAGAGCGGCGGCACGGCCCTGCTCGGAACCGTCGACGCCCACCACGACGGCGGTCCTGTCCCCCGCGCGGCTGGCCTCGACCCCGGCGGGGATGATGGCGACCGGGCAGTGCGCGTGGCCGGGCAGCGCGGCGGCCACCGAGCCGAGCAGGCGGCCCATGAAGCCGCCGCGGCCGCGCGCGCCCGAGACGAGCAGGGAGGCCTCGGCGGAGAGCTCCACGAGGACGCCGGCCGCGTCCCCGATCTCCACACGCAGCTCCGGACGCACCCCGTCGGCGTCGAGCTTGCCGGCGACCTCCTCCAGGAGGGCCTGCACGCCCTCGCGGAGACGGGAGTCGTCCAGGACGGCGCCGCCGGCGTCCGCGCCGTAACCCCAGTACGCGGGGATCGAGTAGGCGGTGACGAGGGTCAGCGGCTCGCCGCGCAGGCCGGCCTCGCGCTGGGCCCAGCGGGCGGCGGAGACGGACTGGTCGGAGCCGTCCACACCCACCAGGACGCCGAGCGGTGCGTCCTCACGGCGGGTGGCGGCGGGCTGGGTCTGGGCGGACATGGCGACCTCCTCGAGTCGGACTCGACGGGCCCCGGGCGGACCCGGCCGAGTGCCTCCAGTCTACGCCTCGGGGCCCGGGATGAGTCCCGTGATCCCGGGCGAGACGCCCGCGGGGAAGCCGCGTGGATCCTCCGCGAGCCGGGCCGGGAAGGCGTCCATGCGCAGGGCGCGGGCCAGGCGGTCGCGGGGGTCGGCGCCGGGCGGGGCGTCCGCGGCGGGGCGGGCCACGGGGGCGTCCGAGGCCGCCACGATGACGTTGCCGCGGCGCCGCCCCTTGAGCATGGGCGGATCCGCGATCACCTCGACGTGCTCGAACGCGGCGACGACGGCAGCCACGTCCGCCCGCACCGACGTCAGGTCCGGCCCGCCGCCCACGTTGAGCACGTACAGCCCGCCCGGGGCGAGGACCCGCGCGGCGGCGCGGGCCGCGTCCAGGCCGGTGAGGCCCGGCGGGGTGATGTGGCGGGCACCGGTCAGGTCCGTGGGGTCCGGGGCGAAGACGTCGCGGATGATCAGGTCGCGGCTGGCCGGGTGGGCCGTGGCCAGGACCTCGGCGGCGTCTGCCACGCGGATGCGCAGGGCCGGGGCGCGGGGCAGGCCGAAGCGCTCGCGGGCGAGGGCGGCCAGGCCGGCGTCGATCTCCACCGCGGTCTGGTGGGAGCCCGGGTACGCGTGGTCCACCCAGCGGGCGAGCGCGCAGCCCGCGCCGCCCAGGTGCAGGGCCCGCAGGGGCGTGGGCTCCGGCCAGTGCGCCCGGACGGCCGCGGCGGCCCAGCGCATGTACTCGAAGGCCATGCGCTCGGGGCGCTCGGGGTCCAGCGGCGAGGACTCGACGCCGTTGACGTAGAGGATGAACGCGCCCGGCTCGAAGGCGTCCTCGCGGATCTCGGCGGTGCCGTGGGTGATCGCGTGGACGCCCGGCTCGATCCCGGCGGGGCCGGCGGATCCGCCCGCGGCCCGGCCCCGGCGCGCCGACGACCGGCGGCTCACGCCGCACCGCCGTCGTGCGGGAGACGGCGCACCATCAGCTGCTCGTGCAGGCCGGCCCACGGGCCGTTCATCGGCTCCGGCGCCCCCACGGCCGCGAACCCGTGCTTGGCGTAGAACGCCACGGCCCGCGGATTCTCGGCGAGGACGCGCAGCAGCGCGGGGCGGCCCCCGACGACGGCGTCCAGCAGGCGCGCTCCCAGGCCGGTGCCGTACGCCTCGGCCAGGACGTAGAGCACCATGAGCTCGACATCGGGCAGGTCGGCGGGCGATGCGGCCGCGTCGTCCGCACCCGTCCGGGCCGTCTCCGCCGCCGAGCGACGCGGGCCCGCGAGCGCCACGCCGAGCAGCCGGCCGCCGTCGTCGGCGACCCAGAGGTCACGGTCCGGTCCGATCAGCGCGGTCCACGCGGGTACGTCCTCCGGGATCCGGGCCTCGATCGCGTCCAGGTACGCGGACGGCAGGAGCGCGCCGTAGGCCTCCCGCCACGACCGCGCCTTGACGCGCAGCAGCGCCTCGACGTCCCCGGGTGCGGCGGGGCGCACGGCCACGGGCTCAGGCACGGACTGCTCCTCCGGGCCGCCGGCGCGGCGGCCATGTCTCGAACGAAAGCGCCTCGACACGCCGCCGTTTCTCGAACGAAAGCGTCCGGGGGCAGCGGGGAGGGGGGTCACCCGGCGTCGCCGTCGCGCGGGGCCGGGGCGGCGCGCCGCCCCTCGTCCTCGGCGAGGGCCGACTCGAGGCGCTCGAGCTTGCCGTCCAGCTCGCCGGTGCGGCCGGGGCGGATGTCCGCCTTCAGCACGAGCGAGACGCGTGTGCCGTACGGGGACACGGCGTCCACGGCGGCGCGCACGACCTCCATCACCTCGTCCCACTCCCCCTCGATCTCGGTGAACATCGAGGAGGTGCGGTGCGGCAGGCCGGAGGCGCGCACCACGGCGACGGCGGCCGCGACCGCCCGGTGCACGGACGCGGTGTCCGCGTCGCCGGGCAGGTGGTTGGCGTCGGCGGGTTGGCCGGAGGGGGCGACGGAGAAGGCGACGATCATGGCACCAGTGTGCCCCGCTCCCGCCGCCGGCTCACCCCCCGAGCACCGGCTGCAGGGCCTTGAGCAGCTCGTTCACGCCGATCGCCACGAACACGGCCGCGGTCAGGCCCAACAGGGTGTTGCGGACCCAGCCGTTGCGGAACTGCCGCGGCACGTCCTTCGTGTTGTTGAGGAACAGCAGGGTCACGGCCAGGAACGGCATGAACAGGGCGCCGAGCGTGCCGTAGAGCAGGATCAGGAAGATCGGCCGGTCCAGGAACAGCAGTGCCATGGGCGGCAGGGTCAGCCACAGCAGGAAGAAGCGGCCGGGCTTCGAGGACAGCGACGGCGCGTCGTCCTGGTCCAGCTCCGCGGCGGGCCGGCGGAAGTTCGTCCAGAAGTCCGCGAACATCAGCGAGACGCCGTGCCACACACCCAGCAGGGAGGAGAAGGACGCGGCGAAGAATCCGATGAGGAACACCGTGGACCACGCCGAGCCGTAGCGCTCGGCCAGCACGTCGCCGACGTCGAGCAGGCCCTTGTCGCCCGAGGAGATCGCCAGCCCCGCCGAGTGCAGCAGCTCCACGCCCATGACCATGGTGGCGATCACGAAGATGCCCGTGAGGATGTACGAGGTCGCGTTGTCGAACCGCATGACCTTCAGGTACTTTGGGACGTTCCAGCCCTTCTCGCGCAGCCAGTAGCCGTAGGCCGCGAGCGTGATGGTGCCGCCGACGCCGCCGGCCAGGCCGAGCACGTAGAACATGGCCTGGGGATCGCCGGAGGGCAGGCGCGGCACGAGACCGGCGAGGATCTCGCCCAGGTTCGGGGCCGTCAGCGCCGCGGAGAGCAGCACCGTCACGAACATGACGCCGATCAGCACCGTCATGAGCCACTCGATGAGCCGGTACTTGTCCAGCCAGACCAGTCCCAGGCCGATCAGGCCCGCGGCGATCGCGAACACCTTGCTGTCCACACCGGGGAACAGCGCCGCGAGCGGCAGGGCGGTGGAGGACATCGCCGTCGCCCCGTACACGATGCCCCAGATGAGGATGTACGGGCCGAAGTACCAGGACGTCCAGGCCCCGAGGGTGCGCCAGCCCTGGAAGATCGTCTTGCCGGTGGAGAGGTAGTAGCGGCCCACGCCCTCCACGAGCACGATCTTGAAGATCACGCCCAGCACCACGGCCCACAGCAGCATGTAGCCGTAGCGGGAGCCGGCGGTCAGGGTGGCCACCAGGTCCGCCGCGCCCACGCCCGTGGCCGCGGCGACGATGCCCGGGCCGAGGGAGTTCCAGCGCGGGCGGATCGGCGTCTCGTTCAGTTCAGCGTCGGTGAACCCGACGATGTCCGGGTTGTGCACGGGGCGCCCGGGGTCGACGGCGTGGGCCATGGGATGCTCCTGCGATCGGGGATGCGAGTGATGCAGCAAGTATCACGCACGGGAGCGATGCCGCTCACATCACTCCGCGGTGCTTCACACGTGCGTCCCGTCCGCCTCCACCGCGATCCCCAGCTCGTTGCCCGGGATCGAGGCGAGCAGCCGCCGCGTGTACGGGTGTCGGGGGTTGGTGAAGACCTCCTCGGAGCTGGCCGCCTCCACCACCCGGCCGTCCTTCATGACGCACACGTAGTCGGAGATGAGCCGCACCACCGCCAGGTCGTGCGAGATGAACAGGTAGCTCAGCCCCAGCTCGTCCTGCAGGCGGCGCAGCAGCGTGAGGATCTGGTCCTGCACGAGCACGTCCAGCGCGGAGACCGGCTCGTCGCACACGATCAGCTCGGGGTTCAGCGCGAGCGCGCGGGCGATCGCCACGCGCTGGCGCTGTCCACCCGAGAGCTCGGCCGGGTACCGGCGGTGGAAGTGGGAGGGCAGGGCCACCTGGTCCATGAGCTCGAGCACACGTGCCCGCCGCTGCGTGGCGTTGCCCCGCCGGTACGTCTGCAGCGGCTCCTCGATGATCCGGCCCACCGTGAACGAGGGGTTGAGCGAGGAGAACGGGTCCTGGAACACGGCCTGCACGCGCTGCCGGAAGTCCTTGAGCCCCTCCCCCCCTTCAGCGCCAGCACGTCCTTGCCCTCGAAGCTGATCTCGCCCGAGGTCGGCTCGATCAGCTTGAGCAGCATGCGCGCCGTCGTCGGCGCCCTCAGGCCCCGGTGGGCACCCGCTCCCGACGCGCGGCGGCCCGCTCGCGGACCCAGCGCAGCACGTCCTCCGGACGGTTGGTGGTGAGCTCCTGCACCCCCTGGGCGAGGAGGAAATCGGCGTCCTCGCGCTCGTCGACGGTCCACACCCGCAGCCGCCGCCCCGCCGCCAGCCACGCCTTCACGTCCGCCAGGTGCTCCCGCACGTAGGCCACGGAGGGCCCCGCCATCCCGGCCCGGCCGCGCCAGACGAGCGCCTCGGACCCCGCCAGCGACTGACGCGCCGCCGCACGCACCGCCGCCCGGCTCAGCGGCCCCCGCGCGAGCCGGGTCGGCAGCTCCGTCGGCATGAGGTCCATCAGGGGGCAGAGGGGGTCCGTGCCGGCCAGCGGCGCCACGTGGCGCAGCGCGTCCGGATGGAAGCTCATGAGGGACACCTGCACCTGACCCAGTCGGCCGGTCTCCGGGTCCCAACCGGCCCGCAGCAGCTCCCGCAGCACCCGCTCCTCGAGCTCATGCCCGAACGGGGAGGGGTGCTTGAGCTCCACGGCCAGGCGCAGCGGCCGGTCCGCGGCCGCCGCGATCGCCAGGAGGTCGGCCAGGGTGAGCACCTGCTCCCCCGCGCCGCCGTACACGGCGGGCGGCGCCGTCGTCGTGGCGGGCTCGGCCCCCGGACGCCGGGCGTGCCACGAGACGACATCGAGGCCGCGCAGACGATCCAGCGTGTGGTCCGCGACCGCGCCGCGCCCGTCCGAGGTGCGATCCACGGTGGGGTCGTGCCAGCAGACGACCTCACGGTCCCGCGTGAGCTGGACATCGCATTCGAGACCGTCCGCGCCCACGGCGAGGGCGTGGAGCATGGCGGCGCGGGTGTGCTCGGGGAAGGCGGCGGAGGCACCGCGGTGGGCGATCACGAGGGCGGGCACGCCGCCAGGCTAGGGAGCGCGAGTGCCGGCCACGTCACCGCAGGGTGCCCGGCTGGTTAACTGGTGGGGACCATTCGGTGCACGCGATCAGGAGCCTCCCGTGTCCTTCTCCCCCGACCCCGCCCAGCAGCTGCTCAGCGCCGGTGCCCTCGAACGCGCGGCGGGCCTGCGGCGCATGAAGGCCGTCGCCCTGGGGCTGCTCATCCTGCTGGCCGTGGTGTTCGTGGTCGCGTTCCCGTTGCAGGACACCCACCCGGTGTGGGGCTACGTGCGCGCCGCCGCGGAGGGCGGCATGGTCGGCGCACTGGCGGACTGGTTCGCGGTCACGGCGCTGTTCCGCCACCCGATGGGTGTGCCCGTGCCGCACACCGCCCTGATCCCGCGGAAGAAGGACCAGCTCGGCGCCGCGCTGACCGAGTTCGTGCAGGAGAACTTCCTGGACTCGGAGGTCGCCCACGAGAAGGTCGACGGACTGAAGGTGGCCGAGGCCGCCGGCGGCTGGCTGCGCCGTGAGGAGAACGCGGCCCGCACCGCCCGGGAGATCGCGACGGCGGCCCGGGGCGCCATGGCCGCGGCCGACGACGACGCCGTCCAGGAGCTGCTGCGTCAGCTGATGGAACGCCACATGGTGGCCCCGGACTGGTCCCCCACGCTCGCGGGCGTGCTGGAGGACGTGGTGGCCGGCCGGCACCACGAGCGCGTGGTGGACCTCGTGGTCGCCCACACCGGGGACTGGGTGGCCGCCCATCCCGAGCTGTTCGTCGAGACGGTGCGCCGTCGCTCCCCCGAGTGGAGCCCGGACCTCGTGGACCGCCTCCTCGCCGAGCGACTGCACGCCGAGACCCTCAAGTATCTCGCCGGCATCCGCCGCGACCGGCAGCACGAGGCCCGCCGCGCTGTCGACGACTGGCTCGACCGCCTCGCCGACGAGATGCGGAACGAGCCGGCCACCCGCGCCTCGGTGGAGCGGTTCAAGCGGAACCTGTTCGCGGACGAACGGCTGCGTGCGTGGGCCGGGCGGGCCTGGGTCTCCCTGCGGGACTCGCTCCTGGACGCGCTCGAGGACCCGTCCTCCGACCTGCATCGCGCGCTCGTGGCCGCCCTGCGCGACCTCGGCGCCCGCCTGCAGGAGGACCCCGAGCTGCGCGACCGCGTGGACGGCCACGCCCGCCGCGCCGCGGCGTATGCGCTGAGCTCCTACGGCCCGGCGCTCACCGGGGTGATCGAGGAGACGGTCGCCCGCTGGGACGGCGAGCAGACCGCGCGCACCCTCGAGCTGTTCGTGGGCAAGGACCTGCAGTTCATCCGCATCAACGGCTCGGTCGTCGGCGCGCTCGCGGGCCTGGCGATCCACGGGGTGGCGACACTGTTCCTCTGAGACGGACCCGCTGCCCCGCACTTTCGAACGTGACATGGGGCGAATGGGCGCTTTCGAACGTGAGATAGGGCCTCTCTCACGTTCGAAAGCGCGGGGGCGGGGGCGACGGACGCGCGGGGGCGGGGCCGTCAGGCGGCGGGCTTGCCCTTCTTCTGCCTGTCGTCCTTCTCGTCCTTGCCGCCGGGCAGGGCGCGACGGATCGCACCGAAGACGCCGCCGTCGTCCTTGGTGCCATCGGCGCGCCCCTGTGCGGCGCCCTCGCGGATCTCGCCGGGGATCACCATCGGCAGGGGGCTGAAGAGCTCCGCGGCGTTCTCCATCACGGCCTTGCCCATGGCGCGGTTGCCCACGCCGCCGATCACGGCGCCCACGCCGAACGGCACGGCGCGGCCCACGAAGCCGGCACCCTGCCGCAGGCGCATCTTGCGCATGAACGTCCTCTTGAGGCGATCCACCACGAACGCGCTGATGCCGGTGCCCGATGCGGTGCCCGCGAGCGCGTTGAGGCTGGACTGCGGGTCGTAGGGACGGCCGGCCTTGGCGGCGGCCTCGCGGAGCAGCTCCTTGGCGTCGTCGCCGAGCATGAGGCCCATGACGAGGGCCTGGGCGCGCTGCGGGTCCTGCGTGGTGATGCCGTGCAGCTCGGCGAGGGACTGCGCGTAGAGGGCGGTGGCCTCCATGAAGCCGGCGACCGCGACACCGGACAGGCCGAGCGCGGCCACGGTGCCGATGCCCGGGACGATCGCGGTGCCGCCCACGGCGGCACCGGCCCCCGTGACGGTGGTCAGGTACTGCTGCCCGAGCCGCTCGGCGAGACGCTCCGGGCTCTCCCCCGGGTGCTTCGCCGCCATGCGCTGGATGTTCTTCAGGACCAGGGGGCGCTGGACCGCCAACACCGTGGAGAGGGCCTTCTCGAAGCCCTCCGTGGGCTCGCCGTTCTCATCGAGTGCCGACTTCAGCCCGAAGTCCTTCACCTTCCCGGACGCGTACCGGCCGATCGTCGAGTTCTTTGCCATGCGCGCCACAGTATCGGCGCGCGACCCCCGCGGTCAGGACCCGGGCGTCGCCGCGCGCAGGGAGTGCTCGAGGAAGATGCGCACGTCACGGACCTCGTCGGGGCCGGTCCCGTGCAGGATCCCGGGGTAGGTGCGCACGGTCAGGCGGGTGTGCTCCTCGGCCCACGCGCGGGTGTGGGCGACGGCGTCCGGATGGATCACGGGATCCTCGGCGTCCCGGCCCCAGAAGAACGGGCGCGGGCCCGGTCCCTCGGCCGGGGAGTCGAGCATGGCCAGCAGCTCGTTGTCGACGGCGAAGCCGCTCAGGCCCACACCGCAGGTGAACGCCTCGGGGCGCAGACGCAGGACCGTCGTCGCCATGGCCATGCCCTGGGAGAAGCCGAGCACCGAGACCGTGCGGAAGCCGGCCGCCACGACCTCCTCGGCGGAGAGCACGTCGAACACGCGGTGGGCGGCGGCGAGCACCTGGGCGAAGTCGGACTGCAGCAGCAGGTCGAGCAGGAACCAGCCGTGCGCGCCGGGGTCGCCCGGGCCTTCGGACGCCGTCTCGTCGATCTCGAAGCCGCCGCGCACCGCCAGGCCGGTGCACCGCTCCGGGAGCATCGGGAAGTGGCGGCGCGCCGCGCGGACCTCGTTGGAGCCGTAGCCGTGGAACACGAGCACCAGGTCCGTGCCCGCGCGCTCCGCCGGCGGGCGCGACCACACCACGCTGTGGCCGGAACTGATCGTCTCGGTGACTGGTGGGGGCGTGGGGCTCATGGCTCCATCCTAGGGAGGGCCCCCGACCGGGCATCGCGCCTAGTCAGGGGCCGCTCTCGGGTGGGCCCTGCGGGGATCGAACCCGCGACCGGCGGATTAAAAGTCCGATGCTCTGCCAGCTGAGCTAAAGGCCCCCACCCGCGGCCGACGACGACGGCGTGCGGCCGACGACGGCGACCCTCGCGGGTGCCCTCCGATGGTAGCCCAGGCGTCCGGGGCACTACCGTGGACGGGGCCGCCGCCTCCGGCGACCACATCCCCACCCCGATGCGCCCTCGAAGGGAGCCCGCCCATGGCACGTCACCGCCTGCCCGCCGGCCGCGGCGCCAGCTCGAGCGCCTCGGGCGTGCTGCGCCCGCACCGGCCCCGCCTCTCGGAGCCGCAGGAGCTCACGCACTTCGCCGGCGGCGAAGACCCGCAGGAAGTGGCCGCGGCGGCCTCGCGCCTGGCCCACGCCCTCGTGGCCGGCGGCCGCGCGGAGGAGGACCCGGCCGTCGTCGAGCGGCTGGTCGGGCTGGTCCGCGAGCTCGGCGTCGAGACGCTCGCCGAGCTGTGGGCGGACGCCCCGCCCGTCTCGCTCGCCGGCGCCCTGTGGCGCCTGTACGCACTCCAGGAGGCGACGACCCGCGACGGCGAGCGCTGGGCCGCCTGGTACCGCGCCGGGCACGCCGCCTACGCCTCGCGCGTCGTGGCGGGGGCCGTCGAGCCGCCGGGGCCGGCCGAGCTGCGCCGCCTCACGGACACGATCCTCACGGGCGCCTACCGCTCCGAGATCGACGTCGCGTTCGAGCGCGCCGCGGCCTACGCCCGCGTCGTGGCCCTGGGCCAGGTCGAGCACGCCGAGGGCTCCGAGGCCGCCGCCCCGGACCGCGCCGCCGCCCTCACCCGCCGGGCCGCGCGCCTGGTCAGCACCGCCGACGCCCTGGAGGCGGCGGGTCGAGCGTTTCGGGACGGATCGCTAGACTGAAGGGGACGGCGCCGGGCCGCTGGTAACCCCGGGCTCCAACACATAGCCGCTGCGAGCGGCCTTCCGCCGAGAGGCGTTCCCGGTCCGGCGTCGTCGTCGACCCCTTCGCCACCCGTCGACGAGAGAGCGACCGCTGCCCATGTCCCCCCGCATGCCCTGGCTCGTCACGCGCGACACCCCGGCGCTGCGCCACATGGCGGACCTCGCCGAGGCCCTGCACCGGTCCGTGCATCTGGTGGCCCAGGTCGCGGGGACCCGCGGACCCGAGGCGGACCGTGCCGCCCGTGAGCTCGAGGAGCTCGACTCGTCCTCGAGCGCCACCCTCATGGCCTTCCTCACCGCGCTGCGCAGCGCCTACGTGACGCCGCTGCCCCGTCAGGACCTCTACCGGCTGGCCAGCGGCGTGCACGCGACCACCCGGCGCGTCGTGTCGGCGGGCGTGCTGATCCAGCGGGCCGACCTCGAGGAGCTGCCGACGCACGCCCTCGACGTCCTCGAGACCGTGGGTCGTCAGGCCGAGCTGCTCGCCCGCGGCGCCGCCGAGATGCGCGACCTCGACGCACTGGAGGCCACGTGGATGCAGCTGCTGCGCGCCTCCCGCCGCACGGAGCGGATCATGGTCGAGTGGCTCGCCGACCTCGGCATGGACCTGCTGCAGCGCGACTACAACCGCCAGCGCGAGGTCGCCTGGGCGCTGCACGCGGCGCTCGAGGCCCTCTCCCGCGTGAACATGGACCTGGGCATGGTGCTCGTCCGTGAGTCCTGAGCCGGTGGAGGCGCCGTGACCGCGGGGCTCGCCGTCGTCCTCGTGCTGCTGTGCGCCGTCGGCGCGCTGATGGGGTTCCGCGACGCCCCCAACGCCGCGGCGCTGCCTGTCCGGTACCGGGCGCTGACCCCGCGCGGGGCCCTCCTCCTGACCGGAGCGGTCAACACCGTGGGCGCGCTGCTGGGCATCGGGCTCATCACGCTGAGCGTGCACTACTTCACCTCGCCCGCGGTGCGCAGCGAGATCGGCCCCCTGGCCGTGGGCGTGTCCTGCGTGGTGACCCTCGTGTGGGGTCTGCTGCTGTGGTGGCGGCGCCTGCCCGGCTCCAGCACGCACGCGCTGATCTCCGCGCTGGCGGGCAGCCACCTCGCCGTGCGCCTGAGCCTGCACATCGACGTCGCCCACACCATCTTCGACCTCGTCCGCGCCGAGGTGCTGCTCAGCCTGCTGCTCTCGCCCCTGATCGCGTGGGCGCTCGCCCGCCTGCTCACCGCGCCCGCCACGCGGCTCGCCACCCGCGGCACCACGGTCAACGTCCAGCACCGGGCCCGCGTCGCGTTGGGCATCTCCGCCAGCGCCATGGCCATGGGCCACGGCCTGCAGGCCGGTCAGCGCATGGGGGTGCTGTGGGCCGCCGTGCTGGTGGGGTCCGGGTCCGTCCTGGCGCCGGACGCCCTGACGGCCGAGTTCGTGGGGGGCGCGTTCCTGTTCGCCCTCGCGGTCGGGCTCGGCACGCTGGGCGGCGCCTGGCGGATCGCCTGGACCCTCACCGAGCGTCTCGTGCGCCTCGACCCCCTGCGGGCGTCCGTGGCCGCCGTCATCCCCGCGGGCCTGCTGTTCGTCGGATCCCTGGTGTTCCACCTGCCCCTGTCCTCCACCCACACGGCGACGGCGGCCATCGTGGGCGCCGGCCAGACGCAGACCTACGCGTCCGTGCGCTGGCCCACCGTGCTGCGCGTGGTCGGCTGGTGGCTGCTCACGCCGGTGGCCTGCGCCCTCCTCGGCCTCCTCGGCACGCTGGCCCTCCTCCCGCTGGCCTGAGGCCGCGCCCGACGACGACGCCCGGCCCCGCAGACGCCGCGACCCCGCCCGGCGTGCGGCCGGACGGGGTCGGGGACGGAGCGCGGGGCGGCTCAGCCGAAACGGCCGGAGACGTAGTCCTCGGTCTGCTGGCTCGAGGGGTTGTTGAAGATGACGTTGGTGTCGTCGTACTCGATCAGCTTGCCGGGCTTGCCGACGCCCTGGATGTTGAAGAACGCGGTCTTGTCCGCCACGCGCGCGGCCTGCTGCATGTTGTGCGTGACGATGATGACCGTGTACTCCTCCTTGAGCTCGTTGATCAGGTCCTCGACGGCGAGGGTGGAGATCGGGTCGAGCGCGGAGCAGGGCTCGTCCATGAGGATCACGTCGGGCTGCACCGCGATGGAGCGGGCGATGCACAGACGCTGCTGCTGACCGCCGGAGAGGCCGGAGCCGGGCTTGTCGAGGCGGTCCTTGACCTCGTTCCACAGGTTGGCGCCGCGCAGGGACTTCTCCACGAGCTCGTCCGCACGGGACTTGTTCAGGCGGGTGCCGTTGAGCTTGTAGCCGGCCAGCACGTTGTCCCGGATGGACATCGTGGGGAACGGGTTCGGGCGCTGGAAGACCATGCCGATCTGGGAACGGACGCGGACCGGGTCCACACCGGGCCCGTAGATGTCCTCGCCGTCGAGCAGGAGCTGGCCGTCCACGGTGGCGCCGGGGAGCACCTCGTGCATGCGGTTGATGCTGCGCAGGAAAGTGGTCTTGCCGCAGCCGGAGGGGCCGATGAAGGCGGTGACGGAGCGGGGGGCGATGTCGATGTTGACGCCCTCGACGGCCTTGAACTTGCCGTAGAAGACATCGACGTCGATGGCCTGGATGCGCTTGGACATGAGTGGTTCTGTTCCTTCGTGGAAGTCTCTGGGGGGGTGCGACGGGGTCGGGGCCGGCCGCCCGGGGGATTCCGGGCGGCCGGACCTCATCGGCCCTTCTTGGGGGCGAACGCCTTGGCGATGAACCGTGCCGCCAGGTTGAGCAGCATGACGATGGTCACGAGCAGCAGGGCGGCTGCCCAGGCGCGGGCGGTCGAGGGGTCCGCCGCCGTGGGCGAGGTCGGGGCGACCAGCTGGCGGTAGATGTACACCGGCAGCGCGGTCATCCAGTTGTCGAACGGGTTCCAGTTGATGCTGGTGGCGAAGCCGGCCGTCACGAGGATCGGCGCGGTCTCGCCGGCCACGCGGGCGATGGCCAGGGTGACGCCGGAGGCGATGCCGGAGATCGCGGTGGGCAGGACCACCTTGGCGATGGTCTGCCACTTGCGCACGCCGAGGGCGTAGGCGCCCTCGCGCAGCTCGTTGGGCACCACACGGAGCATCTCCTCCGTGGATCGGACGACCACGGGGATCATGAGCACCGAGAGCGCGATCGCGGCCGTGAGACCCATCTGCACGGACTGCAGTGCGGTGGACTTGCTGCCGGTGACCAGGGTCAGGACCCACGTGATCGCGGCGTAGGCGAAGAGGCCGGCCACGATCGAGGGGATGCCGGTCATGACGTCCACGAAGAACACGATGGCGCGGGAGAACCAGCCGCCGCGGCTGTACTCCACCAGGTAGATGGAGGTGAGCATGCCGATCGGCACGGAGATCAGGGTCGCGATGATCGTGATCACGACGGTGCCGATCAGGGCGTGGCCGAAACCGCCCGCGAGCCCGCCGGCGGGCTTGCCGTCCTCCACCCACGCCGAGTCGTCGATGCCGGTGATGCCCTTCATGTCGTACGCCATGATCTGCGGGTTGGCGATCAGGGTCGGCAGACCGGCGGAGAGGACCGACCACAGCACGGAGACCAGCGGCACCAGGGCCACGAGGAACGCCAGCCACACGAGGTTGCGGCACAGGCCGTCTGCGGCGCGGCGCCGGTTCTCCATCACGCGGGTGGCCACGTAGAGCCCCGCGATGTAGAGGATGGCGGCGATGATCACGAAACCGACGACGTTGAAGGCGCCGCTGAGCAGCACGGTCAGGCCGGCGGCGACGACGGCCGCGGCAGCTGCGACGGCCATCCAGGTCCAGCCGGGCTTCTGACCCTCGGTCAGGGAGTGACGCCGCGGCGTCACGCTGTCCTCGGTGGCCCGGGGAGAAGTCGAGACAGTGCTCATGTCAGTTGGCTCCCGAGAATTCCTTGTGCTTGTTCACGATCGCGCGGGCGATCATGTTCACCGCCAGGGTGATGATGAAGAGCATGAGACCGGCAGCGATCAGCTCGTGCAGGCGCATGTTGAACGCCTCGGGGAAGTTGAGCGCGATCTCCGACGGGATCGTCTGGTTCCTGCCGGACTCCACGAGCGACCAGGAGAAGACGCCGCCGGAGAGCACCATGGTGACCGCCATGGTCTCGCCGAGCGCGCGGCCGAGGCCGAGCATGATCGAGGAGACGATGCCGGCCCGGGCGAACGGGAACACGGTCATCTTGATCATCTCCCAGCGCGTGGCGCCGAGGCCGAGCGCGGCCTCCTCGTGGAGCTTCGGGGTCTGGGTGAAGATCTCACGGCAGAGCGCGGTGATGATCGGCAGGACCATCACGGCCAGCACGACGCCCGAGGTCAGCAGGGTACGGCCCGTGGTGGTGGCCGAGCCGCCGAAGAACGGGATGAAGCCCAGGTTCTCGTTGAGCCAGCCGTAGATCGGCACCATCAGCGGAGCGAGCGTCAGCCAGCCCCACACGCCGTAGACCACGGAGGGGATCGCGGCCAGCAGATCGATCACGAAGCCCACCGACTGCGCGATGCGCGGGGGCGCATAGTGCGAGATGAACAGGGCGACACCGATCGCGACCGGGGTGGCGATGAGCAGAGCGATGATCGACACCATCACGGTGCCGGCCATGAGCGGCCACACGTACTGGAAGAAGGAGTCCGCGGACACGAGCTCCGCACCCGGCTGCAGGGCAGGCCATGCCTCCGTCAGGAGGAAGACCGCCACGAAGGCGAGCACGAGCAGGATCAGGACGGCGGCCGCAAGGGCCCCGCCGGAGAGGAGCTTGTCTCCGGCGGCTCCGCGGCGGGGGCCGCGCAGGCTGGACGGCTTCGGTGCCGCCTCGTTGGTGGTTGAGGACACAGTGCCTTCCCTCAGATCGACGTGCGTGGTGATGGGCGGGCCGCGACGAACGAGAGCCCTGACGCGGCTCCAGCCGCCGGGCCCGTGGGGCCCGGCGGCCGAAGCGGCGGTGGGTCAGCCGACAAGAAGCGACATCAGCCCTTGACCGAGATGGCCTCGATGCGCTCCATGGCCTTCTTGCGGGTGTCCTCGGAGATCGGGGCGTTGCCCGCGGACTCCTCGGCGGTCTTCTGACCGTCCTCGGACACGACGTACTCGGCGAAGGCCTTGACCTGGTCCACGGTCTCCTGCGACTCGTACTGGTTGCAGTAGATGTGGTAGGAGACCAACACGACGGGGTACACGCCGGACTCGTCGGTGGCGCGGTCGAGCTCGATCGAGCCGTCCTCCTTGGCCTCGGACTTCTCGACGGTCGCGGCCGCGGCCTCGGCGGAGTACTTCACGTACTCCTCGCCGACCTTCACGGACACGGTGCCCAGCTCGCCCACGGCGGAGGCGTCGGCGTAGGTGATGGCGCCCTCGGTCTGGGAGGCCAGGCCCACGACACCCTTGGTGCCCTGGGCGGACTCGGCGGTGATGTCGGACGGCCAGGTCTCGACCTCGTCGTAGGACCAGGCATCGCCGGCGGCCTCGGTGAGGTAGGCGGTGAAGTTCTCGGTGGTGCCCGAGTCGTCGGAACGGTGCACGACGGTGATCGGGGTGTCGGGCAGCTCGACGCCCTCGTTCTGCGCGGCGATGGCCTCGTCGTTCCAGTTCTTGATCTCGCCGGAGAACACCTTGGCGATGGTCTCGGCGTCCATCTTGACCTCATCGACGCCCGGCAGGTTGTAGGCCACGGCGATCGGGGAGATGTAGGCCGGCACGTGGAACGCACCCTCGTCGCCGCAGTTCTCCTTGGCGGACTCAGCCTCCTCCTCCTTGAGGGCGGCGTCGGAGCCGGCGAAGGAGGTGGCGCCGGCGAGGAACTTCTCACGACCGGCACCGGAGCCGTCCGGGGAGTACTGCACGGTCAGGTTCGGAGCGGTCTCGGTGACACCCTGGGTCCAGGCGGTCATGGCCGCCTCCTGCGAGGAGGCGCCGGCGCCGACCAGGTTGCCCTGGACCTCGGAGGTGGTGCCCTGCTCGCCGCCGGCGGAGCCGGAGGCATCGGAGCCGCCGTTGCCGCTGTCCGCGGAGGAGCAGGCGGTCAGGGCGATGGCGGCCACGGACAGGAGGGCGGCGGAGCGGCCGAAGCGGTGAGCCTTCACGAAGAGCCTCTTTCAATCGGATGACGACGGTGAGGGCAGAGCGTCCGGCTGGCCCGGTTCTGCACCGCACCCGACCGTACGGTCCAGAGGTGAATCGAGTGCTCGGCCGGGGTGAACAGATGGTGAACGGGAGCGGCATTCGCAGGAATGATCTGTGCCGTGGACCACAATGCTTGGTTGAGCCTCGCACGGCGAGGGCTCCCCGGCGTCGGACTAGGCTGGCCGCATGACGGACCGCTTCGCCACCGCCACGGGCACGGTGCCGATGGTCGACCCCCAGACCCGCGGGGAGCGCCTCGGCCGCTTCCTGCGTCGGCGCGCCCGTGCGGGTTGGTCCCGCGTCCGCTCCTCCGTGGGCCAGGCCGCCCTCGTCGCGGTCTGCGCGGTGGGCGCCTATTGGTTCGCGGAGACCATCCTGGGCCACCAGCAGCCCCTGTTCGCCTCCACCGCCCTGCTGATCGCCCTCGGCTTCCAACGGGAGCCGAAGCTGCGCAAGGTGGCCGAGGTCGCCGTCGGCTGCACCGTCGGCATCCTGATCGGGGACCTGCTCATGGTCGGGCTCGGCCGCGGCCTGTGGCAGGCCTCGGTGGTCGTGTTCGTGTCCGTGATGGTGGCCCGGTTCCTGGACTCCGGCGCCACGTTCACGATGCAGATGTCCCTGCAGTCCGTCCTCGTGGTCCTCCTGCCCATCGGCACGGGAGGGCCGTTCGTCCGCAGCCAGGACGCGATCGTGGGCGGCGTCCTGGCCCTGCTCGTCACGTTCCTCTCGCCCCAGGACGTGCGCCGTCCCGCGGTGCGTCAGCTGGGTGGGCTCTACGACTCGATCGCCACGGTGCTGCGCGACCTCTCCCGGGCCCTGCGGGAGGACGACTCCCGCACCGCCTGGATGGCGCTCGTGGCCAGCCGCGGCACGCACACCACGCTGGAGGCGCTGCGCAAGGAGCTGCGCGTCACGCATGAGCAGACCGTGTTCAACCCGCTGCACCGCTCCTCGCGCTCCTTCGTGGACGACGCGGTGAACGCGGCGGACCGCTCGGACCTGGCGGTGCGCTCCCTGCGGATCGTGGCCCGGCGCGTGGTCTCGGTCCTGGACGAGGGCGTGTTCGACGACGACGACCGCGAGCGCCTGGCCGCCTGGTTCGACGACGCCGCGGACGCCGTCGAGATCCTGCACCGCTCCCTCGTGGAGCCGCAGGCCGAGGGCCGCCATCGCTCGCTGTCCGTGGCGCGGGACGCCCTGGGGGCGGCCGCGTCCGCACTGGACCCGCACCAGCTGGGCGGCGGGTCCGTGCACGGCGAGGCGCTCGTGATGCTGTTGCGGCCCATGATGGTGGACCTCATCGAGGCCACGGGCGCCGAGCACGACGAGGCGCGGGCCTACCTGCCCCGCGTCTGAGCCCGACGGCGGCGCGCGGCCCCGGCGGTCGACGTCGGGCCGCCTGCGGGCCGGTTAACACGTCCGCCCCGGATCCTAGAGTGGGCGCATGGCCACCAAGACCGCCCCGAAGCGCGCCCCCGGATACCGCTGCACCGAGTGCGGCTGGACCACCGTGAAGTGGGTCGGACGCTGCGGGGAGTGCCAGTCGTGGGGCACGGTCGAGGAGATCGGCCTGACGTCCACCACCGGCCGCACGCGCGCGGCCACGGTCGCGGAGGTCGCGCCGCGCATCGCGGACGTGGACGCCACGCTGGCCTCGTTCCGCTCCACGGGGGTGCGCGAGCTGGACCGCGTGCTCGGCGGCGGCCTCGTGCCGGGCGCGGTGATCCTGCTGGCCGGCGAGCCGGGCATCGGCAAGTCCACGCTGCTGCTGGACGTGGCCGCCCAGACGGCGCGCGGCGCGGGCGGCGGCGGTCCGCGCTCGGTGCTGTACCTGACGGGTGAGGAGTCGGCGGCGCAGGTGCGCTCCCGGGCAGACCGGATCGGGGCGATCGCGGACACCCTGCGTCTGACGGCGGAGACGGACCTGGGCCGGGCGCTGGGGCAGATCGAGCGGACGGACCCGGAGCTGGTGGTCGTGGACTCCGTGCAGACCCTGCAGTCCACCGAGGTGGACGGGATCGCCGGGGGCGTCAGCCAGGTGCGCGAGGTGGCGGCCAGCCTCATCCGCACGGCCAAGGAGAAGGGGATCACCACGGTCCTGGTGGGCCACGTGACGAAGGACGGGACCATCGCGGGTCCGCGGCTGCTCGAGCACCTCGTGGACGTGGTCTGCCAGTTCGAGGGGGACCGCCACTCACGGCTGCGCCTGGTGCGTGCGGTGAAGAACCGCTTCGGGCCCACGGACGAGGTCGGCTGCTTCGACCTGCGGGAGGACGGCATCGAGTCCCTGGACGACCCCTCCGGCCTGTTCCTCTCGGGCGTCTCGGAGCCGGTCGAGGGCACATGCGTGACGGTGACGCTCGAGGGCCGGCGCCCGCTCGTGGCCGAGGTGCAGTCCCTGCTCACCCCGTCCGCCGGCGGCAGCCCGCGCCGCACCGTCTCCGGCGTGGACGCGGCGCGCGTGAACATGCTCCTGGCCGTGCTCCAGCGCCGGGCCCGTTTCGCCCTCGCCCAGGACGACTGCTACGTGGCCACCGTGGGCGGCGTGCGACTCTCGGAGCCCGCCTCGGACCTGGCCGTGGCCGTCGCCGTGGCCTCGGCGAAGCTCTCGGCCCCCGTCCCGCAGGGGATGATCGCGGTCGGTGAGCTCGGGCTGGCCGGGGAGGTGCGCCCCGTGCCCGGCATCGGGCGACGGGTGCGTGAGGCCGCCCGCCTGGGCTTCACCCGCGCCCTGGTCCCCCGCTCCCCCGAGCCGCTCGGGGACGTCCCGGCGGGCTTCACGGTGGCGGAGGTCGGCTCAATCGGCGAGGCCCTCGCCACGATCCCCACGTGGACCGGCGGCGGCCCGGCCGCGCGTCCGGAGGTCGGCCCCGGCCGCTGACGACGCGCCCGGCTCAGCGGGACGGCGACGGCGACGGGTCGGTGGTCGTGGCCGGTGCCGCGGACGGCGAAGCCGACGCCGATGCTGAGGCGGACGCCGAGGCTGAGGCCGACGCCGGAGCTGAGGCGGACGCCGACGGGGAGGCGCTGCCGCTCGAGGAGGGGGTGGCCGAGGAGGGGGTGGCCGAGGAGCCGCCGTCCTGGGCCCCCGGGGCGAGCTCCTCGAGGATCTTCAGCGCGACGGGGCGGGAGGTGACGTCGCCGAGGCTGACCGTCAGCAGATGGGGTCCGGGCTCCGCGAGAGCGCCGAGTCGGCCGCAGTCCTGGCTCGAGGCACGGCCGGACCAGCGGTACACGGCGGTGAGCTCCTCGTGCGGGTACAGCACCCGCTGGGCCTCCGCGGGGTCCGCCTGGCAGATGCGGGTGGAGAAGACGTCGTCGCCCTCGGCCGTGCGGATCCTGAACTCCTGTCGGGCCGTGCCCACATCCGTGCGGCACGGGGTCGAGGAGAGGTTCGTGATGCCCAGGCGCAGCTCGGCCTCCTCGCCCCGCTGGTACTCGGACCGGTCCGCGGAGGCGGTGATCCGCAGGTCCGAGGGCTGGCACTCGGCCGCGTCCTCGAGGGCCACGGTGGGCGAGGCGGAGCCGGACTCGGCGTCCGTCGCCGGGGCGGGCGACGGGGAGTGCACCGGCGTCGGGGCGGCGGAGGGGTCGGCGTCCTCGGAGGAGAAGGCGCCGATCCCGGCGCGGACGAGCGCCACGACGGCCCACCCCACCAGGAGCAGGAGCACGAGGGCGAGCAGGGCGGCCACGAGCCGCCGGCGGCGGTAGACGGCGGGGGACGGCTTCGACCCGGGGGAAGTCGGACGAGACGGCATGCGATCCAGGGTAGGCGGCGGCGCACCCTACAGTGGACGCCATGCCCGCGCCCGCCCCCCTCGTCCCGCCCACGGTGGACGTGCCGCGCCTGCACGACGCGGTGCTGGGCTGGTTCGCCGTCCACGCCCGGGACCTTCCCTGGCGCAGCCCGGACTGCTCCCCGTGGGGCGTGCTCGTCTCGGAGATCATGCTCCAGCAGACACCGGTCGTGAGGGTGCTGCCCCGCTGGCGGGAGTGGCTGGAGCGCTGGCCCACCCCCGCGGACCTGGCCGTCGCCCCCACCGCAGACGTGCTCACGGCCTGGGACCGGCTCGGCTACCCGCGCCGGGCCCTGCGCCTCCAGGAGGCCGCCCGGGCCGTCGTCGAGCGCCACGACGGCCGGGTGCCGGCCGACCCCGCCGCCCTGCGCGCCCTGCCCGGCATCGGCGAGTACACGGCCGCGGCGGTCGCGAGCTTCGCGTTCGGCATCCCCGAGACCGTCGTGGACACCAACGTGCGCCGGGTGATCGCGCGCGCGGTCGCGGGTGAGGCCCTGCCCGGCAGGTCGCTGACCCGCGCCGAGATGCGCCGCGCCCAGGACCTGATGCCCGAGGACCCTGCCCGCGCCAACGCGTGGAACGCGGCCGTCATGGAGCTCGGGGCCCTCGTCTGCACGGCCCGCTCCCCCGCCTGCGACCGCTGCCCCCTGGCGGAGACGTGCGCGTGGGTCGCGGCGGGCTCCCCGCCGCCGGCGGAGGTGTCGCGCGGCCAGGCCTGGGCCGGCACGGACCGTCAGGTGCGCGGGGCCGTGATGGCCGCCGTCCGCGAGCACGGGCGCGTGGCCGAGGCGGAGGTGCCCGCCGTCGTCGTGACCGGGGGGCGGCTCGGGTCGCACCGCCCCGACGACGCGCAGTGGGCGCGCTGCGTGGCTGGGCTCGTGTCGGACGGGCTGCTGGCCCGGGACGACGACGGCGGCCTCACCTTCCCGGCCTGACCTCGCCGGGGTACGGGGCGGCCCGCGGTGCGGCGGCTCAGAGGCGGCGGATCATCCGCGTGTTGCCGAGCGTGTTCGGCTTGACCCGGGCGAGGTCCAGGAACTCGGCGACGCCCTCGTCCGTGGAGCGCAGCAGTTCCGCATAGACCTCCGGGTCCACGGCGGACTGGTCCGCCATCACCTCGAAACCGTGCCGGCGGAAGAACTCGACCTCGAAGGTCAGGCAGAAGACCCGCTCGACGCCCACGGCCCGCGCACGGTCCAGCAGCTCCTCGATGAGCAGGTGCCCGACGCCGGCCCCCCGGTGGGCCTCCGAGACGGCGAGGGTGCGGACCTCGGCGATGTCCTGCCACATCACGTGGAGGGCGCCGAAGCCGGCCAGGGTCCCGTCCGCCTCCTCGGCGACCACGAACTCCTGGATGGCCTCGTAGTAGGCCACAGCCTCCTTCTGGAGCAGCACGCGCTCCCGCGCCAGTGGCTCCACGAGCGCCTGGATGACCGGGACGTCCTGGGTCCGCGCCGAGCGGAGGGTGAGGGGGCGGTCGGCAGGCATGGGGTCCAGTCTAGGCACGGACATCCCGACCCCGGAGAGACGGGAGCCCCCGTCCCGGCGGACCGGGCGGGGGCTCCCGCGGCGTCGACGGCAGGCTCAGGCCTGCTGCTCGCCCTCGTCCCCGGACAGGAACTTCTCCTGCGCGCCGTCGACACCCTTGTTCACGGTGTCGCCGTGCTCGCCGAGCTTGTCGCCGTGCTGCTCCTGAGCGTTGTCCACGGCCTCGTCGATCTTGTCCGAGTGCTGGTTTGCGAGGTTGTTCAGGTCACCGATACCCATGGGCGGCCTCCTTCTTCTCGGGGCTGTTCCGCGGCCGTCCCGGCGAGCGCCGGGTCGAGGCGGAGACAGGACCACCGTCGAGCGGTCACAGACCACAGTGGCACCGATCCCGCCGCGAGGGAACCCCTCTCGCGCCTGCGGGGAGGCGGGCCGGTTCAGCGGTCCTTCGCGAGGCCGTCCTTGATGCCGGCGGCGGTGTCGCGGACCTCGGCCCCGGCGTCCCCGCGGGGGCACGACGACGGCCCGCCGCCTCCTCCCGAGGGGGAGGGGCGACGGGCCGTGGCCACCGGACGCGCGGTCCGGCGTCGTGGGTCAGGCCCCGCGGGTCACGCGGAGCGGTCGGCGTCCACCGGATCGCCGGCACCGGGCTCGAGCTCGGCCAGGTCCGCACCCTCCAGGGCCTCCCGGCCGCCGGAGAACGTGAACGTCAGCTCGGCGCCCTCCCCCTCGCCCGTGGTGTCCACGGTGATGAGGGAGCCGGCCGGGATCTCACCGAAGAGGATCTTCTCCGAGAGCTGGTCCTCCACCATCTGCTGGATGGTGCGGCGCAGCGGGCGGGCGCCCATGGCCGGATCGTAGCCGCGGTCCGCGAGCAGTTCCTTGGCGGACTGGGTGAGCTCGATGGACAGGTCCTGCTCCGCCAGGCGCTTGCCGAGGCGGGAGACGAACAGGTCCACGATCTCCACGATCTCGTGCTTCTGCAGCTGCGGGAACACGATCACGTCGTCCACACGGTTGAGGAACTCGGGGCGGAAGTGCTGGCGCAGCTCCTCCTTGACCTTGCCCTTCATCCGCTCGTACCCGGTGGTGGTGTCCGTGGCCGACTGGAAGCCGGTCATGACGCCCTTGGAGATGTCCCGGGTGCCGAGGTTCGTGGTCATGATGATCACGGTGTTCTTGAAGTCCACCACACGGCCCTGCGAGTCGGTCAGGCGACCGTCCTCGAGGATCTGCAGCAGGGAGTTGAACAGGTCCTGATGGGCCTTCTCCACCTCGTCGAACAGCACCACGGAGAACGGACGGCGGCGGACCTTCTCGGTGAGCTGGCCGCCCTCCTCGTAGCCCACGTAGCCGGGAGGGGCGCCGAACAGACGCGAGACGGTGTGCTTCTCCTGGAACTCGGACATGTCCAGCGTGATGAGCGCGTCCTCGTCCCCGAAGAGGAACTCCGCGAGGGACTTGGCCAGCTCCGTCTTGCCGACGCCGGTGGGGCCGGCGAAGATGAACGACCCCGAGGGGCGGTTCGGGTCCTTCAGGCCCGCGCGGGTGCGGCGGATGGCGCGGGACAGGGACTTGATGGCCTCGTCCTGGCCGATCACGCGGCGGTGGAGCTCGTCCTCCATGTTGCGCAGGCGGTCCGTCTCCTCCTCGGTGAGCTTGAACACCGGGATGCCGGTGGACTTGGAGAGCACCTCGGCGATGAGGTCCTCGTCCACCGTGGCGACGTCGGCGTCCGCGCCGGTGCGCCACGCCTGCTCCTTCTCGCGGCGCTCGTCCCCGAGCTGCTGCTCCTGGTCCCGCAGGCGGGCGGCGCCCTCGAAGTCCTGGCCGTCGATGGCGGCCTCCTTCTGGGTGCGCACCTCCGCGATCCGGGACTCGTAGGCCTTGATCTCCGGCGGCACGGTCATGCGACGGATGCGCAGACGCGCGCCGGCCTCGTCGATCAGGTCGATGGCCTTGTCCGGCAGGTGCCGGTCGGAGACGTAGCGGTCCGCCAGGCCGGCGGCGGCCTTGAGCGCGCCGTCGGTGATGGAGACCTTGTGGTGCGCCTCGTAGCGGTCCCGCAGGCCGCGCAGGATCTCCGTGGCGTCCTCGACGGACGGCTCGGCGACCTGGATCGGCTGGAAGCGGCGCTCGAGCGCGGCGTCCTTCTCGATGTGCTTGCGGTACTCGTCCAGCGTGGTGGCGCCGATGGTCTGCAGCTCACCGCGGGCCAGCATCGGCTTGAGGATGCTGGCGGCGTCGATCGCGCCCTCGGCCGCACCCGCCCCGACGAGGGTGTGGATCTCGTCGATGAACAGGATGATGTCCCCGCGCGTGCGGATCTCCTTGAGCACCTTCTTCAGGCGCTCCTCGAAGTCGCCGCGGTAGCGGGAGCCGGCCACGAGGGAGCCGAGGTCCAGCGAGTAGAGCTGCTTGTCCCTGAGCGTCTCCGGGACGTCGCCGCGGTCGATCGCCTGGGCCAGGCCCTCGACGACGGCGGTCTTGCCGACGCCGGGCTCGCCGATGAGCACGGGGTTGTTCTTGGTGCGGCGGGAGAGCACCTGCATGACGCGCTCCATCTCGCCCGCACGCCCGATGACGGGATCCAGCTTGCCGTCGTGCGCGGCCGCGGTGAGGTTGCGTCCGAACTGGTCCAGCACCACGGAGCCGGCGTTCTGGCCGGCCTCGCCGCCCTGGCCCACCCCGGCGCCGGCGGTCTCCTTGCCACCCTGGGCGCCGCCCTGGTAGCCGGAGAGCAGCTGGATGACCGTCTGACGGACGCGGTTCAGGTCCGCGCCGAGCTGCACGAGCACCTGGGCGGCCACGCCCTCGCCCTCGCGGATCAGGCCGAGCAGGATGTGCTCGGTGCCGATGTAGTTGTGGCCGAGCTGCAGCGCCTCGCGCAGGGACAGCTCGAGCACCTTCTTGGCGCGCGGCGTGAAGGGGATGTGGCCGGGCGGGTTCTGCTGGCCCTGGCCGATGTCCTCCTGCACCTTCTCTCGCACGGCGCCCAGGGAGATGTCCATGGACTCCAGTGCCTTGGCTGCGACGCCCTCACCCTCGTGGATCAGACCGAGCAGGATGTGCTCGGTACCGATGTAGCTGTGGTTGAGCATGCGCGCCTCTTCCTGGGCGAGCACGACCACCCGCCGGGCGCGGTCGGTGAATCTCTCGAACATGGGCACACTCCTTGCGTACGGTCGTGGTCGACACTACGCACCCGGACCGCATGCCGCGCGGCTGTTCGCCAGCGGGAGAAGCGGCCCGGCCGTCGTCGGGAGGGGCCGGAACGAGCCCCGGGGACGCCGATTCCTCGACGCACCCGGGCGGGGCGCTCACTTGCGCTTCGCGTTGCGGTAGGCCTCCACCACGTCGCGGTGCAGACGGCCCCGGCTCGAGACCTCGTAGCCGTTCTCGGCCGCCCACTTGCGGATCTGGGCGGCCTCGACCTTGGGCGACGGCGGCGCCACGGCGCGGCCCTTCTTCATGTAGGGCTTCAGGAACTCACGGAGTTCCGCGGCGTGCTCCTTCGACAGGTCGATCTCGTAATTGCGACCGTCCAATGCGAAGTTCACGGTCTCATCTGCAGGCGAACCGTCAAGATCATCCACGAGGACCACTTCTACCTTCTGTGCCAACGGTGATTCCCACTTTCTTCTCTCGTGCGCGTGTCCCTGGGTTCCGGTCTTCGCTCTCGGGGTTCTTTCCCGCGTGCTCACGATTCCGGCCGTGCACTTGTGGTGATTCAAGAATACCGCAACAAAGCCGGGCAGAAGGATTCTTCAACGCCGGGGAAGGAATCTCACCGGGCGCGGTCCTCCGGATCAGCCCCCGGCCCTCCCTCGGCTCGGCGTCGGGCCGCCCACTCACGGGCCTCGGCCTCCTCGCGGGCCGCCCGCGCGTCCGCGCCCGAGAGCCGGCGGGCCTGACTCTCGCGCTCGCCCGTGTCCGAACGCAGCAGGGAGCGCATCACCAGCCAGAAGATGAGCCCGAGGCCGATCGAGGGGGCGAGGACGGAGAAGTAGTCCCAGAAGTCGGCCATGTCAGGCCTCCGGCTTGAGCAGCGGGAAGAGGATGGTCTCGCGGATGCCGGCGTCCGTGAACAGCATCACCAGGCGGTCGATGCCCAGGCCGATGCCGCCCATGGGCGGGGCGCCGTACTCGAGGGCGCGCAGGAAGTCCTCGTCCAGCTGCATCGCCTCGTCGTCGCCGGCGGCCGCCATCGCCGACTGGGCGGTCAGGCGCTCGCGCTGGATGACGGGGTCGATCAGCTCGGAGAACGCGGTGCCGCGCTCCATGCCGCCGATGATCAGGTCCCAGGCCTCGATGACCCGGTCGTCCGAGCGGTGCGGGCGCGCGAGCGGCTGGGCGGCCGGCGGGTAGTCGTACACGAACGTGGGGTTCATCAGGGTGGGCTCCACGATCTCGCCGAACAGCTCGATCACGAGCTTCTCCGCGTCCCACGCGGGGTCCACCTTGACCTCGTGCTCCGCGGCGATCGCCCGCAGCGTCTCGGCGTCCGTCTCCGGGGTGATCTCGCGGCCCACGGCCTCGGACAGCCCCGGGTACACGGCGACCCAGGCCCACTCGCCGTCGAGGTCGATGACGCCCTTCGCGGTCTCGAGCCGACGCCCGGCGCCCACCGCGTCCGCGGCGTTGAGGATGATCTCCTGCATGCGCTCGGCCATGACGTGCATGTCCGCCCACGCCTCATAGGACTCGAGGGTGGTGAACTCGGGCGAGTGGGTCGAGTCCACGCCCTCGTTGCGGAACACGCGGCCGATCTCGAACACGCGGTCGATGCCGCCGACGACGGCGCGCTTGAGGTACAGCTCGGTGGCGATGCGCAGGGTCATCGGCTGGTCGAACGCGTTGAGGTGCGTCTCGAAGGGACGCGCGAGGGCGCCGCCGTGGACGAGCTGGAGCATCGGGGTCTCCACCTCCACGTAGCCGTGGCCCTCGAGGGTGCGCCGCACCGCCGAGGTGACCTTGGCGCGGGTGTAGACCATGCGGCGGGCCTCCTCGCGCACGATCAGGTCCGCGTAGCGCTGGCGGACGCGGGTCTCCTCGTTCAGGTCCGCGTGCAGCACGGGCAGGGGGCGCAGCGCCTTGGAGGCCATCTCCCACGCCGAGGCCATGATGGACAGCTCGCCGCGGCGCGAGACGATCACCTCGCCGGTGACGGAGAGGAAGTCGCCCAGGTCCACGACCTTCTTCCACTCGGCCAGGGACTCCTCACCGACGGCGGCCAGGGACACCATGACCTGGAGGCGGACGGCCTCCCCGTCCGCGCCGGACTCCTGCAGGGTGGCGAAGCAGAGCTTGCCGGTGTTGCGGAGGAAGACGACGCGCCCGGTCACCGACACGGTCTCGCCCGAGGTCCAGTCGGGCTCGTGGCCGTCGAACCGCTCACGCACCTCGGCCAGCGCGTGGGTGCGCGGCACCTGCACGGGGTAGGCCTCGCGGCCCGAGGCGAGCAGCTGCTCACGCTTGGCGGCGCGGACGGCCTGCTGATCGTGGTGGTCGACGGCGGCGGAGGCGGAGTTCTGGGTGGTCACGGTCCCCGAGTCTACCGACGGCGCCCCGCCGGTCAGCCGCGCACCTCGGGGTTGACGAGGGCCGGGGCCTCCGCGCCCGTGGCCATGGCGATCGCGTTGCGCGCGGCCAGCTCGGCCATCGCGGCGCGGGTGTCCCGGGTGGCGGAGCCCAGGTGCGGCAGGAGCATCACGTTCTCCAGCTCGGCCAGGCCCGGGGCGAGGGCGGGCTCGTCCTCGTAGACGTCCAGACCGGCGCCGAAGAGCCGCCCCTCGCGCAGGGCCGTGACGAGGGCCGCCTCGTCCACCACGGGGCCGCGGGCCGTGTTGACGAGGACGGCGTCGTCCTTCATCTTCGCGATCACGTCCGCATCCACGAGGTGGTGGGTATCGTCCGTCAGGGGCACGTGGAGGGACAGGACGTCCGCGGCCTCGACGAGCTCCTCCCAGCGGACCTGACGGACGCGGCCGGCGAGGTCGCCGAGCTCCGCGGCCGCGACCTCCCGGTGCGCGGGCGGCCGCGGCGCGAACACGACGTCCATGCCGAAGGCGAGCGCACGCTCGGCCACCGCCTTGCCGATCCGCCCGAAACCGGCCAGGCCCAGGGTCGCGCCGCGCACGTCCCGGCCCACGAGCAGGTCCGGCGCCCAGCCGTGGAACCGCCCCTCGCGCACCATCCGCTCACCCTCGGGGGCGCGGCGGGTCACACCGAGGATCAGGAGCATCGCGATGTCCGCGGTGGCGTCCGTGAGCACGTCCGGGGTGTTGCCGACGGCGATCCCCCGCCGCGTCGCGGCGGCCACGTCCACGTTGTTGTAGCCGACCGCGTAGTTGGCGATGCCCCTGATCCGCGCGTCGGCGAGCACGTCGGCGGTGAACTTCTGGTCCAGGGCCGCGACGACGACGTCGTAGTCCCCCGAGGCCACCAGCCGCGCGAGCGCGGCGTCCCCTCCGACGTCGGCGCCGTCCACCACCTCTCCGGCCTCGCGCAGCATCCCGAGCCCGGGCTCAGGGAGGCGGGTCATGAGCAGGAAACGGGGGGTCACGGCGGGGCCTCACTCTCGGATCGGGGGGAGGACGCGGCGTCGTCCGGCGTGACCAGGCTAACCGCGGACGGCGGGTGCGGCCCGGGCCGACGCCCCTTATGATTGACTCTCGTCAATCATTGACTTATGTCAATCACCGCGCCGCCCCTCCCGCCGAAGGACCCCATGACCCCAACCTCCCCCGCCCCCGAGGCCGTCGCGCCGGCCGGCGCCCCCTCGCTCGAGCGCGCCGCCGCCGACGCCGCGCGCCACCGCTCCGTGCTCCAGGCCCTGACCGGCCTCCTGCTGGGCATGTTCGTCTCGATGATCGCCAACACGGTGGTCTCGACCTCGATGCCGGTGATCATCCACGACATCGGCGGCGACCAGACCGCCTACACCTGGGTCATCACCTCGGCCCTGCTCGCCACGGCCATCGCCACCCCGATCTGGGGCAAGCTGGCCGACCTCGTCAACCGCAAGGTCCTCTTCCAGGTCGCCCTGGCGATCTTCGTCGCCGCCTCCGCGGCGGCCGGGTTCACCCACGATCCGACCTTCCTGATCGTCTGCCGCACCGTGCAGGGCCTGGGCGGCGGCGGCCTCGTCGCGCTCAGCCAGGTGATCATGGCGGACATCATCAGCCCGCGTGAGCGCGGCCGCTACATGGGCCTGTTCGGCGCCGTGATGGCCGTGGCCACGGTGGGCGGCCCGCTCGCCGGCGGCGTGATCACCGACCTGTGGGGCTGGCGCTGGAACTTCTTCGTGGCGGTGCCCTTCGCCGTCGTCGCCCTGGTGATGGTGCAGCGCACCCTCCACCTCCCGCACCGCGAGCGCCAGAAGGTGTCCATCGACTACCTCGGCATCGTGTTCCTGACCGCGGCCACCGCGCTGCTGCTGATCTGGGTCACCAGCGCCGGTCGCGACTTCGACTGGGCCAGCACCACCACCGCGTGGATGCTCGGCGGCGCCGCCGTCGCCACCGTCCTGTTCGTCGTGACCGAGCTGCGCGTCGCCGAGCCGCTCATCCCGCTCACCCTCTTCCGCGACCGCACCTTCACCCTCGCGACGATCGCCTCGATCGCCACGGGCCTGGCCATGTTCGGCTCCTCCGTCTACCTGGCCCAGTACATGCAGCTGGCCCGCGGCGCGACGCCGACCCAGGCCGGCCTCATGACCATCCCGATGATCCTCGGCCTGCTCGTGTCCTCCACGGTGATCGGCGGCCTCATCACCCGCACCGGCGTGTGGAAGCGCTGGCTCGTGATCGGCGCCGTCCTGCTGATCGCCGGCACCGCCCTGCTCGGCACCCTGCACTACGACACCTCCTTCTGGCTGGTGTCCCTCTACATGTTCCTGCTCGGCGCCGGCGTCGGCATGACCATGCAGAACCTCGTGCTCGTGGTGCAGAACACCACCGACCCGCGGCAGATGGGCGTCGCCAGCTCCGGCGTCACCTTCTTCCGCACCCTGGGCGGCAGCATCGGTGTCGCCGTGATGGGCGCCGTGGTCTCCAACGTGGTCCCGGACCGCATCGAGGAGCGCCGCGCGGACCTCGCCGCGGCCCTGCGCAGCCTGGGCCCGGACGCCGCCGAGTGGTCCGAGAGCCTGCAGTCCAGCACCCTGCCACGCGTGGCAGAGATGCCCGACTCGCTGCGGGTGATCTTCGAGGACGTCTACGCGCAGGGCATCGCCCTCGCCTTCCTCGTGGCCGTGCCGCTCGCGATCGTCGCGTTGATCGCGATCCTGTTCCTGCCGAACCTCCCACTGGGCCGCATGACCACCTCCGAGCGCCTCCACGCCACCCGCGCCGACCTGGCCACCCATGCCACGGCCGAGGCCATGCAGACGCTGCCCGCGACCGGCCCGATCCCCGTGGTGACCGCGGCGCAGGGGCAGCATCCGGCCGAGGACCCGGAGGAGTCCCGGTCGGTGTCGGCCGAGCGCCCGGCGACGGCGGTGGCCGACCGGCCCGTCGTCCCCGCGGCGCTGGCCGTGGCAGGGACGGCCCTGCTGGCGGCCGTCGTCACCGCGCTGGTCCGGGCCCGCCGTGGCTGACGGCGCCCCGGACCCGGGCGGAGGCGGCGACGACGCGGGCTTCGAGGCCGCCGTCCAGGGGCTCGAGCAGGCGTTCTCGCGTCTGGTCCTGCAGCACCGCCAGGTGATGGTCCGCTACGCGGCGGCCCTCAGCCCGGCCCTGTCCGTCGGGGCGATGAAGGCGTTCATGATGCTGGCCAACGAGGGGACCATGACGCCCTCGGCCGTGGCCGAGGGCCTGCTGGTGGACCGCGCGCAGGTCTCCCGCATGGTCCGCGACCTCGAGGCCGCCGGGCTGATCACCCGAGAGCCGGACCCGCGGGACCGCCGCTCCGCCCTCCTGAGCGCCAGCCCCGAGGGGCTCGCCCGCCTCGACGCGGTGCGCGGCGGCCCGGCGGGTCGCGGGCTGCGCGACGACCTGGCGCGCTGGGACCGCGAGGACATCCGGACGCTGACGCGCCTGCTGGACCGGCTGGCCGCCGAGCGTCAGACCCGGATGCAGGACCCCGCCGAATCCGAGTGAGCCGCCGGCCGGACCCGCGGGGCCCGGCCGGCGGGCGGGATCACCAGATGGTGACGCGCTCCTCCGGGGCCAGCCACATGGGATCCCCCTCGCGCGTGCCGAACGCCTCGTGGAAGGCGTCGAGGTTCTTGACCACCTGGTTGCAGCGGAACTCGTTGGGCGAGTGCGGGTCCGAGGCGATGCGGGTGACCATGGCCTCCGGTCGCGTGAGCTGACGCCACACGGTGGCCCAGGCGGTGAAGAACTCGCGGTCCCCCGCCGCGGCGTCGAGGGAGGCGCCGTCGCCCTCGTCCCGCCAGATCTCCAAGGCGCGGTGGGCGATGCCCAGGCCGCCGAGGTCGCCGATGTTCTCCCCCAGGGTGAACTCGCCGTTGACGCGGTGGTCCGGGGCCTCGGCCGGGGAGAGCGCGTTGTACTGGGCCACCAGCCGGGAGGTGCGCTCGGTGAACGCCGCGCGG
Source organism: Micrococcus sp. GbtcB5 (assembly GCF_019091605.1). Taxonomy (NCBI): domain Bacteria; kingdom Bacillati; phylum Actinomycetota; class Actinomycetes; order Micrococcales; family Micrococcaceae; genus Micrococcus; species Micrococcus sp. GbtcB5. The sequence goes on along the minus strand of NZ_JAGXJK010000011.1, from coordinate 39,214 downwards.
TCCTCCTCGGTCCACCAGTCCTCGAGCCGACCGGCGCCGTCGTACCGCGAGCCCTGGTCGTCGAAGCCGTGGCCGATCTCGTGGCCGATCACGGCGCCGATCGCCCCCAGGTTCGCGGCCATCGAGGCCTCGGGGTCGAAGAACGGGGGCTGCAAAATGGCGGCCGGGAAGACGATCGCGTTCTCGAGCGGGGAGTAGTACGCGTTCACCGTCTGCGGCGTGATGTGCCACTCCTCCGGGTCCGGCCCGTCCGCGATCTTGCGCAGGTCCCGCTCCCACTCGAGCTCCGAGGAGGAGCGGGCGTTGCCCAGCAGGTCGCCGGCGTGGACCTCGAGGGCGGAGTAGTCCAGCCACTTCGAGGGGTAGCCCACCATGGGGCGGAACATCGCCAGCTTCTCGAGCGCCCGCTGACGGGTCTCCTCGCCCATCCACTCGAGCTCCTCGATGGACCGGCGATAGGCCTCCTGGAGCAGGCCCACGAGCTCGTCCATCGCGGCCACGTGGCCCTGCGGGAAATGGCGGGCCACGTAGAGCTGCGCCACGTCCTCGCCGGCCGCCCCGTTGACGAACGCGACCGCGCGCTTCCAGCGGGGGCGGACCTCCTCGGTGCCGGCCAGGCGGCGGCCGTAGAAGGAGAAGTTCTCCTGCACGAACGCGTCCGGCAGGAAGCCGGCGAAGGAGCGCAGCACCTGCAGGATCAGCCAGTGACGCCAGTCCTCGAGGTCGGCGGCCTCGGGTCCCTCGAGCAGCCCCTGCACACCGGAGAGGAAGTCCGGCTGCCACACCACGACCTCCGCGGCGCGCTCGCCGGCGGCGTCCACGCCCTCGAGCCACGCGTCGGCCAGGGGGAAGAGCTCCGTCAGCCGGTCGTGGGTCATGGGGTTGTAGCGGGCCACGGCGTCCCGGCTGCGGACCAGGTCCCAGTGCAGGGCGGCGATGCGCTTCTCCAGCTCCACCACCCGGACGCCCAGCGCGGCGGCCTCGTCCCGGTCCGCGCCGATCCCGGCCAGCGCCAGCAGACGGCCGGTGTGCTCGGTGTACTGCTCGAGGATCTCGGCGTAGGCCTCGTCCCGGTAGTAGGACTCGTCCGGCAGGCCCAGGCCGCCCTGGAGCAGGTGCAGGAGCATGCGGTCCGGGTTCCCGGCGTCGTTGAGGGCGCCGGTGTTGATGAGGCCGGAGACGCCCTGGCGCTGCAGTCGCCCGGACAGGGCGAGCAGCTCCGCGGGGGTGGACACGGTGGCCACCGCCGCCAGGTCCGAGGCGATCGGCTCGAGGCCGCGGGCCTCCACGGTCTCGTCGTCCATGAACGAGGCGTACAGCGCGGCGATCCGGCGCTTGAGCTCCGGATGCTCCGTGCCCTCCGCGTCCTCCTCGTCCAGCGGGGCGAGCGGGACGTCCCGGTGCGCGCCGGCCGCGGCCGTGGCCTGCACGCGCGCCTGGGCGGGGTCGAAGCCCGTGCCGACCTCGCGCACGGCGTCCTCGCACAGGTGCCGGACGGCGAGCTCGGCCGCGTCCCGCAGCTCGAGGAACGCGCCGTAGGCGCCCTGGTCCGCGGGGATCTCATGGGTGTCCAGCCACCCGGCGTTGACGTGGCGGTACAGGTCCTCGCGCGGCGACGGGACTTCGGGCTCGGCGGTGGCGGTCACGGCGGATCCTCCTGGACGTGGGGGTGGACGGTCTCGCACGGCACTCTAGCCGTGACACCGGACACGACGACGGGCACCGCACCCTGGCCGGGTGCGTGCCCGTCGTCGAGGGGACGGCCAGCCCGGAGGCCGCCGTCGGGAGGCGGGGGTCAGCCGACCTCGGCGGCCAGCTTCGCGAGCGACTCCTCCATCTGCTCCTCGGACACCATCGGGAAGAGGTTCTTCGCCAGCAGCTCCGGGTCGGTCACGTCGGTCCAGTCGTAGGTGAGGGACACGTCCGTGCTGCCCGAGCCGTTGTCCTCGAGCCGGTAGACCCACTGCCAGCCCTTGGGCTCGGTGCCGGCGGGGGCGGTCTTCCAGCCGACCAGCTTGTTCGGGTCGTAGGCGACCACGTGGTTGTCCGTCTGATAGTCGCCACCCATGTGCTCCGCGTGCATGTTCATGGTGAACACGTCGCCGACCTTCTGGATGCGCTGGGTCTTGTCGTCCGACTGCACCATGCCCGAGCCGTCGAACTTCGCGTGGTTCGCGGGCAGGGTCAGGAAGTCGAACACGTCCTTGGCGGACGCGTCGATGGTCCGGGTGACGGTCTGCTGGGTCTCGCCGTGGGCGGTCTTGTTCATCTCGGTCATGGGATCAACCTAGGCACGGGGCCGGGGCGGTCGACAAGGTCTGGGGCTCAGTCCGGCACGTTGCGCCCACGCCGGAACGCGGACACGCTGCGGTGGCCGGCCACGCTGAACCGCCACGGGAAGCGCACGGAGCCGCCCTCCCCCGAGACGCCGACGCGCGGGCCCGTCACGACCTCGATCGGCGGCTCGGCCGGATCGCGGGGCGCGGGCGGGGCCAGGAGGAAGCGGGCGGGCGCGGCCGGCGCGGCGAGGCGGGCCGGGGTGCCGCCGTCGTCGGCCACCTCCGGCAACGCGGCGACGATCTCCACGGGCGCGTGGCCCATCTCCAGGGTGATGCCGAGGCCCTGGCCGAGGTTCCCCGGGCCGGAGAGCAGCTTGAGGCCGGTGTCCCGGCCACGGCGGGCCACCGCGAGGTCCCCTCCCGCGAGCACCTCGGCCGCACGCAGCAGCACACCGCCGGCCTCCCCCTCGGGGTGGCCCACCAGGTTCAGGCAGCGGTGGATGCCATAGTTCAGGTACACATACGTACGCCGCGGCGGCCCGAACAGCGCGGCATTGCGCTCGGTGCGACCGCGGAACGAGTGGGCGCCGGGGTCCGCGCCCGCGTTCCCGTACGCCTCGGTCTCGGTCAGCCGCACGGTGACGGCGCCGTCCGGGGCGACGACGGTCAGCCGGCACCCCAGCAGCGTCGCGGCGAGCGCGGGCGAGGGGCCGTCGAAGGCGGCGGCGAGACGCTCCGGGGTCACGGCAGCGGCCCCGCGGCGGGCAGCACCATGGTGTCGATCAACCGGACGGGCGGCACGTGCGCGGCCACGAGGGCGAGGGCCTCGCGGCGCAGCGGCTGGCACAGCAGCTCCGGACCGAGCTCGGCGAAGGTGTCCCGGTCCACCACCACGAGGTGGTCCAGCTCGACGCCCGGCTCGTCCTCGACCATCCGGCGAGCGGCCTGGACGTCGACGGGCTCACCGGCCGCCGCGGCGTCGGCCAGGGAGCGCAGGGCGCGGCTGAGGACGAGCGCGTGCTCCAGGCCCGCGGCGTCCAGGCGGGTGTTGCGGCTGGAGAGCGCGAGGCCCTCGGGCGAGCGGACGATGGGTACGGCGCGGACGTCGACGTCGATGTCCAGGTCCGTGGCCAGGCGGCGCAGGACGGTGAGCTGCTGCGCGTCCTTCTGGCCGAAGTAGCTGCGCAGGGCCGGCACCGCCGGGCGCACGATGTTCCACAGCTTCGCCACGACGGTGGCCACGCCGTCGAAGTGGCCCGGGCGGGAGGCGCCCTCGAGGACCTCCCCCATGCGGCCGGCGGAGACGGTGACGATCGGCGCGTCCGGGTAGCCCGGGTACATCTCCTGCACGTCCGGGGCGAACACGACGTCGGCGCCCGCCGCCGCCAGCAGGTCCAGGTCCGCGTCCAGGGTGCGCGGATAGTGCTCCAGGTCGGCCGGATCGCCGAACTGGAGCGGGTTCACGAAGATGCTGACCGCGACGACGTCGTTCTCGGCGCGGGCCCGCCGCACCAGGGCCGCGTGGCCGCCGTGGAGGGCGCCCATCGTGGGGATCAGGCCGACGGTGACGGGCTCGGCGTCGCCGTCGTCCGTGGCGTGGGCGACGAGCTCACGGAGAGCGGAGCGCATCTCGGCGACGGTCCGGGCCAGACGCGGGCGCGCGGAGACGCCGTCGGCCTCGGCCGTCACGGGAGCGGGGAGGGCGTCCTCGAGGGTCAGGCCGGTGCCGGCGGGGACGGGGCGCTGGTCGGGGACGCGGTCGAGAGGGGTCACCCTCCGAGTCTAGGCACGGGGCCTCGGGGAGGACTTCCGCCTCACCACGCGCATCTGGTCCAAGGCCTGAGCCGCGGGCCGGATTCGGCCCCGCCACGCGCGACGCCGGCCGGTCCCGTCAACGGGACCGGCCGGCGTCGTGCTCGAGTCGGGCTCAGGCGTCCTTCGCGGTGTCCTTCACCTGGCGGGCGGCGTCCTGGGACTCCGCCTTGAGGCCCTGCGCCGTGTCCGTGCCCTGCTCCTTGAGGTGGGAAGCGGCCTCGGCGGCCGACTCCTTCACGCTCCCGGCGGCCTCGCGGGCGGCGGGCTCGAGGTCCTCGCGCAGCTGCTGGGCGGCCTGCTTGGCCTCGTCCACCAGCGGGGCGGCCTGGTCCTTGAGGCCCTCCGCGGCGCGCTGCTCCGCGCGTGAGGCGGGGATCAGCGAGCTGAGCAGCAGGCCGGCACCGAAGGCGATCAGCCCGGCGGCCAACGGGTTGCCCGCGGTGCGGCCGCGCAGCTGAGCCGGGGCCTGGTGCAGGGCGTGCTGGGCGTCGTCGGCCCACTCGGACACCCGGTCGCCGGCGTCGCCCAGGCGGTCCTGGGCCTGGCCGGCCGCGTCGTACGCGGAGGCCCGGGCGTCGTCGATCACCCCGTGGGCGCGATCGCCCAGCGAGGGCTCGTGGCGGTGCTGCTCCGGGGAGCCCATGATGTTCTCCTTCGCGTGGATGAAGCCGTCCTTGATGCGGTTGGTCTGCCGGGACACGGCCTTCGTGGGGCTCACCTTCTCGGCGAGGGCGTCCACGTCCTGGCCGAGCTCGCGGCGCGTACGCTCGATGTCGGCGCGGATCTCATCGGGGTTGTTGCTCGTGGTCATCGCGTCTCCTTCGCGGGGTTCAGGGTCTCGGGGATCTCCTGAAGCGTCTCCTGGGTCTGCGGCAGACCCTTGATCTTCTCGATGTCCTTCTTGCCCTGCACGGCCAGCACGGCCGCCACGACGCCCCACAGCACGGCCACGATCAGCGCGGCCCAGCCGATCGGCAGGAACACGTCGAGCAGGTGCATCAGGGCGAGGGACAGGAACATCAGCAGGAAGAAGCCGCCGACGGCGGCGCCGGCCAGCAGCCCCGCCCCCTTGCCGGCCTTCTTCGCGGACTCGGTGGCCTCGGCCTTGGCCAGGGCGATCTCCTGGCTGACCAGCGTCGACAGCTTGGCCAACAGGCTCTGGAACATCTCGCCGAGGCTCTCGTGCTCGGCGCGGAACTCCGCCTGCGTGGGCGGCGGGGTGTGCGCGCCGGAGTGCGGCGTCGCGTCGCGGAACGGTTCGTGGGCGGTGCTCATGCGTCACCCCCGGGCCGGGTCTGGTCGAACGGCCGCTCGGCGGTCAGGCCCTGCTGGACCGGCGCCTGCGTGCCGTACGGGGTGTCCCCGACGCCGGCCGCGCGGCGGGGCCCGGCGCCGTCCGTGACGCGGCCATCGGCCTGGGAGAGCGAATCGCTCGAGTAGGCCGGGGCCTGCGAGTCCAGGTGGTGCGGGGTCACGTCGGCGTGCACCGCGTCCGGACGGGTCTCGCGACGGCGCGGCGCGGTGGAGGCGGCGGAGCCGGGCTGGGCGGCGTCGCGGATGCCGCGCGTCAGTCGACCGGCCACCAGCCCGGCGCCCAGGGCGAGGGCCAGGAACGTGCCCGGGCGGCGAGCGGCGAAGCCGCGCACGTCCTGCAGCAGGTCCTGCGGGGAAGCGGTCTCCAGGCGCTGGGTCAGGGCCTCGGCACGGTCCGCCACCGAGGCGACGCCCTGGCGCACCAGGTCGGTCTGCGGCTGCTCACCGGAGACCACGCGGTGCAGGTCGTCGGTGTAGCTGCGCACCTGGCCCGCGAGCCGCTCCTGCTGGGTCTGCACCTGCGCGCCGACCTGCTCCTGGGCGGAGCCGACCAGCGACTGCACCTGGTCAGCGGCCTCGTCCTTCACCTGGCCGGCCTCGTGCTTGGCGGTGGCCGCGAGGTCCTGGGCCTTGTCCTTGGCGTCGTGGGCCACGGCCTTCGCCTGGCCCTGGGCCTCGCCCGCGGCCTGCTGGGCCTTGTCCTTCGCCTGGTCCTTGGCGTCACGGCCCTCGGCTGAGGAGCCGTGGGCGTTCTTCGGCGTGTTCGTCGTCATGCTGTGCCTTCCTTCGTCCGGGTCGGCGGCCCTCATGGCCGGCCCTTCTGGCCGTCCACGTCACCGGGCCCACCGGTCTTGAGCGCCAAGGTAAGCACCGCCGGGACCGTGCCGGAAGACCTCGGGTCCGCCGGGATCGTCTCCGGTCAGGACGGGGTCAGCGCGCCTTCAGGCCCCGCTGGGCGGTCTTGCCGACGCCCCGGCCCGGGTGCTCCTTCTTGCCCTGCATCCAGGTGTCCACGGCCTGCACGCCGAGGTCGGGGTGGTCGGTGAAGAAGCCGTCGATGCCGGCGTCGAGGAACGGCTGGATCATGCCGACCATGTCGCCCCGCGCGTTCGGGTCCGTGGAGGAGCGGAACTCCGTGTAGAGGAACTGGTTCTCGGCGCGGAAGGTGTACGGCACCACCTCAAGGCCCGCGCGGTGGGCGAGGGAGACGAACGCGGTCTCCTCGCCCATCGAGCCGTCCTTCTCCTTGGTGATGATCTGCGCGAAGGCCGGGCCGAGCGTGTCGACGCCGGCCGCGCGGACCTCGCGCATGCCCGCGGCGGTCTCGTAGAAGTCGTAGTCGCGGAGTTCGTCGCCGGCGGCCACGGAGTCATAGGGTGCGCCGGTGACGCTGGAGAGGAACACCGTCTCGGCCTTGAGGCCGAGGTTCTCGTTGAGATCGCGCAGGTTGGCGAGCTCGAAGGACTGCACGGTGGCGGGGGCGTTGCGCTTGTTCAGGCCGTGCTCGTCGAGCAGCTCGACGACGCGCTCCTCCATGGACAGGCCGATGGAGTCGAAGTAGGTGGGGTGCTTGATCTCGGGGATGACGCCGATCTCGCGGCCGTACCGGGCAGAGAGGCGCTCCCGCAGCTCGAGCACCTCCTCGAAGGTGGGCACCTGGTACCGGCCGTCGTAGGACGCGGACTCGGGGCGGACCTGCGGCAGGCGCTCCTTGGCGCGCAGGGTCTTGAGCTCGGCGAGGGTGAAGTCCTCGGTGAACCAGCCGGTGAGGGCCACGCCGTCGACGACCTTGGTGGTCTTGCGGTCCGCGAACTCGGGTCGCTGGGCGACGTCCGTGGTGCCGTCGATCAGGTTCTCGTGGCGGACCACGAGCACGCCGTCCTTGGTGGAGACCAGGTCCGGCTCGATCACGTCCGCACCCTGGGCGGCGGCCAGCTCGTAGGCGGCCAGGGTGTGCTCGGGGCGGTAGCCGGAGGCGCCACGGTGGCCCACGACCTCGGGGCGCGCCACGGGCTTGCCCGTGACGGACTGCGCGGCGGCCGGGGCCGTCGGTGCGGCGGGGGCGGCGACGGCCGGGGCGGCCAGCGGGGCGCTGACGGCGACGGCGGCGGCGAGGGCCACGAGGCCTCGGGCGGCGTGACGACGGACGGAGGTCATGGGACGGTCCTTTCCGGGAGGGGGATGACCGCTCCAGTGGGCCAGATCCGGGTGTCGGCCGGGTGGCCCCCCTCCGGCCACAGACGGCCCGTCCGGTGAACAGCCGGTGACGGTTCCAGGCGCGGCACGGTCACGCAGCGCCGCGCCCGGCCGCGAGGACAGATCGGATCGGCGTCAGCCGACGGCGAGTGCCCCAAGGACGATCACAGCGACGGCCAGTACAGGGATCACGAGTGTGATCATCGCCACGTCCTTGTACGACTCGCGGTGCGTCATGCCACACACGAGGAGCAGAGTGATCACGGCCCCGTTGTGGGGCATCGAGTCGAGACCTCCGGATGCCATCGCGGTGACTCGGTGGAGCAACTCGAGGCTGTAGCCCTGCTCGACCGCCAGAGACCGGAGGTCCTCGCCGATGGCGTTCAACGCGATCGTCATGCCGCCCGAGGCCGAGCCCGTGATGCCGGCGATGACCGAAGTGGAGATCGCCGTCGCCGCCAGGGCGTTCATGCCGGGCGCCAGGATGCCGTTCTTGACGATGGCGAAGGCCGGCAGAGAGGCGATCACCGCTCCGTAGCCCACCTCCGACGCGGTGCTGAAGATGGGCACCAGTGACCGCTGGGCACCCACGATGAAGTTCTCCCAGATCACACGCAGATGGCGGAGGTTGAGCAGGACGATGATCGCCACGGCGGCCAGCAGTGCCGAGAGGACGGCCCAGACCGCAGACCGGCCGGCCAGAGTGGCCCCACCGTACTTCTCCTCCTGGAGATACCCCCAGTCCATGGCCGGGAAGACAACCGTCGTCGCCAGCAGGTTGACCACGAAGACCGCCAGGATCGGCAGGAAGGGCAGCAGCGCGTTCCGTGGCTCGGGAAGGAGCACCTCCCCGGCCTCGGACTCCTTCACCAGAGTGCCGACGGCGGCGTCACCGGTCGGGCCGGCGGCCTTCCCCGCGTTCGCCTCGCCCACGCCCGCTGCCCGCTCCAGGTCGGTCAGGTGGCCGAACCGTTCCCCTGCCGCGACGAGCCGTCCGACCCGGAAGTGCAGCCAAAGCAGGCCGAGGCCGAGCATCAGGACGCTTCCCACCACGCCGACGATCGGCGCGGCAAACGTGCCTGTGCCGAAGAACTGCCCCGGGATGATGTTCTGGATCTGAGGCGTCCCCGGGACGGCCGTCATCGTGAAGGTCAGGATGCCCAGCGCGATCGTGGCGGGGATCATCCGCCGCGGCAGGTCAGCCATCCGGAAGAGTTCCTTCGCGAGGGGGAACATCACGAACACGGCCACGAACACACTCACGCCGCCATACGTCAGGATGGCGGCGGTGAACACCGTCGCCAGGATGGCCCGCTGAGGGCGCAGCCACCGGGTGATGACCTGGGCGACGGCGCGGGCGTACCCGGTGATCGACATCAGCCGTCCGAAGATCGCTCCGGTCACGAAGATCGGGAAGTAGCTGGTGATGAACTTGCCCAGCGCGGGCATGAAGATGTCCGTGTATGTCGCCAGGAACGGCGCCCCCGAGAAGACCATCGCCACGGCGGCGCACACCGGGGCCGCGATGACCACCGAGGTCCCCCGGTAGGCCATGGTGATGAGGAGGAGCAAGGAGAGGATGATGCCCAGGAATCCGATGATCATGGAGTGTTCATCTCACGAGGTTGTCAGTGAGCCGACGGCTCAGTGGGAGGGGAACCCGAGGTCGACTTGGGACTCGCTGGCCTCGGGCCAACGAGAGGAGACGACCTTTCGCCGGGTGTAGAAGTTGAACCCCTCGGGGCCGTACATGTGCGTGTCCCCGAACAGCGAGTCCTTCCAGCCTCCGAAACTGAACGAGCCCACCGGGACGGGGATCGGGATGTTCACCCCGACCATGCCGACTTCGATGTCGTACTCGAACGAGCGCACGGTCTTCCCATCGCGGGTGAACACCGACGTGCCGTTCGCGAACCGGTTCTCGTTGATCAGGTCGACCGCGTCCTCATACGTGTCCACGCGCACGATCGCCAGCACGGGGCCGAAGATCTCGTCGTCGTAGACCTTCATGCCCGGCCGGACATGGTCGACGATGCTGGGCCCAATGAAGAAGCCCTCGGTCGGCACGTCGTGGGTCCTCCCGTCCAGCACGAGCGTTCCACCCTCCTGCGCGGCGCCGTCCACATAGGACGTGACCCGCTCCAGCGCGTCGCGGGTGATGAGCGGGCCCATCTCGGCTTCGGGCTGGTCGCCCGGACGGACGACGAGTGCCCGGGCCAGTTCCGTGACCCGGTCGACGAACTGGTCGGCGATGTCGCCCACCACCACCGCCACCGAGATCGCCATGCAGCGCTCGCCGGCAGAACCGAAGGCGGCCGAGACAGCCGCGGCGGCCGCGCTCTCGAGGTCGGCGTCCGGCATGACGACCATGTGGTTCTTGGCCCCGCCCAAAGCCTGAACGCGCTTCCCCTCGTTCGCGGCCGTCGTGTAGATGTGATGGGCCACCGGCGTCGAACCCACAAAGGAGACAGCCTTGACCTGCGGGTGGCTGAGGAGCGCGTCCACCGCCTCCTTGTCGCCGTGGACGACATTCAGGATGCCCTCGGGCAGGCCCGCCTCCAGAAAGACCTCAGCCAGCCAGTTGGCGGCTGAAGGGTCGCGCTCGCTCGGCTTGAGGACGACGGCGTTGCCGGCAGCGATCGCCGTGGTGAACATCCAGAGCGGCACCATGGCAGGGAAGTTGAAGGGCGTGATGCACGCAACCACCCCCACCGGCTGCCGGATCTGCTTGACGTCGACACCGTCGGCCACCTGCTCGGCGAACTCCCCCTTCATGTGGTGCAGGAGCCCGGCGCAGAACTCGACGTTCTCCATCCCCCGCGCGATCTCGCCGAGTGCGTCGGAGTGGACCTTGCCGTGTTCTCTCGTGATGATCCGAGCCAGCTCGTCCTTCCGCGCGTCGATGATTTCCCGGGCCCGAAACATGATCTTCGAACGCTTCACCAACCCGACGCGCCGCCACTCCCGCTGTGCGCGCACCGCGTCCCGCACGGCTTCGTCGACCCGAGACGCCGGCGCCTGGACGAGCTCAGCGATCTGCTGGCCCGTCGCCGGGTTGTAAACGGGGGTGGTGCGGTCGCCGCCCCGAGCCTTCCCCCCGATGAAGTGTTCGATGACGGTGGTCTTTCCTGCGGACATGGTGGTCATGCTCAGCTCCTGCGTGTATGCGTGGAATCGTTCAGATCTCGGCCTGGCTCTTGCCAGGCGTCACGTACTTCACGACGAGGGTGCAGTCCTTGTCACCCAGGCCTTCGTCACGCAGCCGGTGCAGTTGCTCTTGGGCGAGAGACGCCGCCTCGAGGTGAAGGCCAGCGGCCTTTCCCGCATCCACCGCCAAGGTGACGTCCTTGATGGCCAGGTCCGCTCGGAAGCTGGCCTCGAAGTTGTTGTTGGCGGCGGCACTCGGAACGACCCCCGCGACGGGATACCACGTCTGCTGCGACCAGGACATGCCGGATGAGGCCGTCGTGATCTCCCAAAAGGTCTTCGGGTCCAGTCCCAGGTGTTTCGCGAGCTGGGACCCTTCGGACGCCGCCATCTGCGTGATGAACAGCATCATGTTGTTGGCGATTTTGGCGGCGATGCCCGCCGTCGGCCCGCCCGCGGCGAACGCCTTGCCCGACATCGGCTTCACGTGCTCCAGGGCTTCGGCGACATCGGCCTCGCTTCCGCCGATCATGAACGCGAGGGTCGCGGCAGCGGCCCCGGACGTGCCCCCGCTCACCGGGGCATCGACGAAGCGCACGCCGTGCTTGGGCGCTTCCTCGTGACACCAGCGGGACGTCTCGATGTCCACGGTGGACGAGTCCATGATGAGCGTCCCCGGACGTGCGTTGCTGAACACCCCGCCGTCCTGGGAGAGCACGTCGCGCACGTGCTGGCCCTTCGGAAGCATCGTCACCACCACGTCGGCGTCGGCAACCGCCTCCGCAATGGAGCCGACGACGTCCACGCCCACCTTCCGCGCGTCCTCCCGCGCCGCGTCACTCAGGTCGTAGCCCCTGACTGGATGGCCGGACGCGACCAGGTTGCCAGCCATGGGTGCACCCATGTTCCCGAGTCCGATCCAAGCGAAACGAGTCATCTCAATCCAGCCTCCTGCGTTGCTGTCCTGTGGTGCAGCTCACACTAAGGGGGGTGCGTGCGGGTATCAATGCATCTTCGAGAGGGGAAATTGCACGGATGATGTGCATTCGTGCATCATCAGCCGATGGAGCGCTGGAAAGCCGTCACCCAGATGGAAGGGCTGGTCACCCTCCTCCTCGTCGTCCGAGAGGGTCGCCTCGATGCAGCCGCGGAGGAACTGCAGGTGAATCGGACGACGGTCACACGCCGCTTGAAGGCGCTCGAGGCGGCCCTGGGCGGCCGGGTCGTCGTCCGGGGTCCTGCAGGGATGGAGGTGACGCCACTGGGCGAAGAAGCGCTCGCTGCCGCGCGCGCGCTCGAAGCCGCCGTGGAGCCTCTGACGGGTCGGCACCGAGGCGACCTCCACGGGGTCATCCGTCTCGGAGTTCCCGAGGCGTTCGCCGTGGCATTCGCGGCGCCGAGCATCGCCGAGCTCCAAACCGCTCATCCCCGCCTGCAGGTCCAGATCCGGACGAACCCGGCGCGGGGCCGCATGTCACACACGGACCTGGACATGGTGGTCACCGTCGGCCACCCCGGGCAGTCCCGTGCCCTGACCCGCTTCCTCCGCGACTACGAACTCCGGCTCTACGCGTCCGAGGACTACGTCCGACGGCACGGTGCTCCACAGGACCTGGCCGACCTGGGCGACCACCCGCTCGTCTACTACGTGGAGACGGAACTGAGCACCGAATCCCTGGACGCCGCGCGCGAATCGCTTCGACACATGCGGACCGGTGCCAGCTCGACCAGTGTCATGGCCCAAGTGGCGGCGACCCGGGCCGGGGCCGGCATCGGGCTGCTGCCCGACTTCTGCGCAGGCGATGACCCCGACCTGGTCCCCATCCTGCCGAACGTCTTCCGCCACCGGATGGAGTACTGGCTCATGGTCACGGTCGAGGCATGGCGCAATCCGACGGTCCGCGCTGTGCACGAGCGCCTAGCCCTGCACCAGGCCTGACGTGCTCCAGCGCCGCGGCGGCCACACCCGGCGGCTCAGCCCGCCGTCGACGACGGCCGCGTCAGTCCCAGCGTCTCCGGGGCCGTCGGGGCGCCGTCGCCGAGGACGTGCTCGCCCAGGAAGCCGAGGACGACCTCGTACCAGACCTTCGCGTGCTGCGGGGCGAGGATCCAGTGGTTCTCGTGCGGGAAGTAGAGGAACCGGTGGTCGGTGGTGCCGTCCGCGGCGGCCGGCCGCCCGGACTTCGCCAGCAGGTCCGACCACAGGCGCAGCCCCTCGCCGATCGGCACGCGGTAGTCCTTGTCGCCGTGGATGACGAGCATCGGAGAGACGATCTCCCCCACGAACCGGTGCGGAGAGTTCTCCTGCTGCATCTGCTCGTCCATCTCGCGGGCCCAGTAGAACGCGGCGTCCGTCGTCGGGCCGAAGCCGTCCAGCGCCCACAGCGAGGCGTGCGTGACCACGCACCGGAACCGATCGGTGTGCCCGGCCACCCAGTTCGCCATGTAGCCGCCGAACGAGCCGCCCATGGCGGCGGTGCGGTCGCCGTCGACGTCCTCACGCGCCACGACGGCGTCCGTGAGCGCCATCAGGTCCGTGTAGGGCGCCTGACCCCAGCGGCCCCAGCCGCGTTCGATGAAGTCCTGGCCGTAGCCCGTGGACAGCGCCGGGTCCGGCAGCAGCACCGCGTAGCCGCGCGCCGCCATGATCCACGGGGTCCAGCGCCAGCTCCACGCGTTCCACGAGCCCAGCGGACCGCCGTGGATCCACAGCAGCAGCGGGTGGCCGCCGGCCGGCGGCTCCCCCTCGGGGAGCACGAGCCAGCCGCGCACGCGCGTGCCGTCCTCGGCGACGGTCTCCACGTCCTCGAGGGTGCCCGGGATCGCGGGGCGCTCCACGGGGTTCGGCAGGCGCCTGGCCTCGCCCGTGGCCAGGTCGATCCGCGCCACCTCCGGCGGGAACAGGTAGGAGGAGCGGACGCCGTAGGCCGTGGCCCCGTCCGGGGAGAGCACGACGTCGGTCCACGCCTCGTCCTCCCGGGTCACCTGCGCGACGGCGCCGGTGGCCACCTCGATGCGGAACACCGGGCGGCGACCCTCGGAGTCCGCGAGCGCGATCACCGCGGAGTCGTCCGGCAGCCACGCGACGACGTCGGCCCACCGGTCCCAGCCGTGGGCCAGGGGCGTGGTCTGGCCCGTGGCCGTGTCCATCACATACAGGCGCGGGTGCACGGCGGAGTGCGGCGTGGAGTCGAGGGTGCGGACGACGACGGCGCGCGTGCCGTCGTGGCTGACGGGACCGACGGAGACGTCCTCGCCGGGGACGTCGTGCAGGACGCGGTGCTCGCCCGTGGCCAGGTCCACGCGCACCACCGTGCCCTCGCGCACGTTGCCGCGGGCCTCGGCGGTGGCGGCCGTGGTGAGCAGGAACGAGCCGTCCGGGGCCACCTGCGCGCCGATCCCGAACGCGTGGGAGCGCGGGAATCCGGAGACGTGGCGCAGGTGGTGCGCGACGTCGTCGGCCTCGGGAGCCAGGCCGGAGGCGGCGGGGCCGGGCTCGGCGGCGTCGGCGTCCGTGGCGGGCTCGCCCTGCGGGTCCGGGCCGGGCTCGAGGACGAAGAGCTCGGGGCGGGCGGGGCCGAGGTCGTGGTCCCAGAAGCGGATGGGGTAGCCGGTGTGCAGGATGGCGTCCACACCGGCGTCCTTGCGGGTCTGCGCGAGGGCCGCGTGCTCGGCCTCGGTGGTGGCGCCGAGCAGCCGGTCCGCCGTGACGACGACGCGGTCCGCCGCGGAGGCGCACGTGACCGCGGCGACGCCGCCCGGGCGGGAGAGCACCACGCGCGCCTCGCCGCCCCGGGCCGGCAGGGCCCACAGGGCGCTGCGCTTCTCGGCCTCGGCGTCGGCGGGGTCGGGACGGGCGGAGGTGAAGAAGAGGGTGCCGTCCGCGGCGAACTGCGCGCCGGCCTCGCCCTCGCGGGAGCGGGTCAGGCGGTGGGCGGGGCGCTCGCCCGCGGGGTCGACCTCCCAGAGGGCGGTGGCGTAGCCGGTGCCCTTCGCGTCCCGGGTGGCGACGGTGGTCACCAGGCGGGCGCCGTCCGGGCTGAGGGTGAGACCGGCGACGCGCGGCAGGGCGGTGAAGGCGTCGAGGTCGTGGAAGGGGGTGTCCGGGGTGGAGGTCATGCGTTCGTTTCTATCGGCCCGCACGTGATCCGGGCAACACGGAGGACGGCGGGGTGGCGGCCTTGACGGCGGGCCGCCCCGGTGCCCGCCGCGCCTCAGGCGCCGGGCCGCGTGCCGGCGTCGGCCCGGATCTGCTGGAGCTGCTCGCCGAGCCAGTCGACGTACTCGCCCATCCACTCCCCCGTGGCCTGATGGTTCCAGCTCTGGCCGACCACCGGCTGCGGGAAGACGACGGCGTCCGAGAGGGTATCCCGCAGCGCGAGGGCGGGCCCCTCCTCGTCCGCGACCGTCACCCACTGCATGCCGTGGCGCGCGCCCAGGTGCTCGCCGAGCAGCACCGCGACGACGTCCAGCAGCACCGCCAGCTCCTCGGGGTCCAGCTCCTCGGCTTCGGCCTGCGAGCGGGCCAGCACGGCGTCGTAGTAGGCGGCGACCGCGTCCAGGTCCAGGTGGTCCACGCCCTCCTGCGCGGCGAAGTCGCGGCGGACGCGTACCCACTCCCGCTCGGGCTCGGTCAGGGGGCTCATCTCGGGCTGGTCGGTCATGGCCTCCATCCTGCCAGGCGCGTCCGGTGCCGCCGTCGCCGGAACGGGCGGCGCCGGCCGCGCTTTCGTTCGAGAAACGGCGGCGTGTCGCAGCGCTTTCGTTCGAGAAACGGCGAGGAGCCGGGGGACGGACCGCCGGAGGCCTCTGATCCCCCAGCGGGAGCACTCGTGGACGCAACCGACGTCGCGCCGCCAGCGACGAGGCGAGCGTGCGGACCGTCGTCGTCCGCCGCCCCCGCCCGGACTTGAGACACTGGCCCCATGCGCATCATGACCGTCTGCCTGGGGAACATCTGCCGCTCGCCCGCCGCCGAGGCCGTGCTGAACCGCAAGCTCGCGGAGGCCGGTCTCGACGACGTCGAGGTCACCTCCGCCGGCACGTCCGACGAGCACGTGGGCGCCCGGCCGCATCACCTCACCCGCGAGGTCGGCGGGGAACTGGGCTACGAGTTCCCGACGGTGGGGGTGCAGCTGTCCGCCGACCTCGTGGACGACGCCGACCTGATCCTGGTGATGGACGAGGCCAACCTCGCCGACGCGCGGCGGCTCGCGACCACGGACGAGCAGCGGGACCGGATCCACCTGATGGGCGAGTTCGCGTCGGATGCGGACCGCGCCGGGGTGCGCGAGGTCCCCGATCCGTACGGGTATCCGCGGCCGCAGTTCGAGGAGATGTACCGGCAGATCGAGGACGCGGCAGACGGCGTCGTCGCCGCGATCCGCGACGGGCGCCTCTGACGGCCGGGGCGCGGTCCCGGGGTCTCGTCCCAGCGACGCGAACGCCGCCGGACCCGCCGTTTCCCGAACGAAAACGGCTCGGGGCCCGCCGTTTCCCGAACGAAAACGGCCCGGGACCCGCCGTTTCCCGAACGAAAGCGGGGGCGGCGGGGGTCGATCAGTCGTCGTGGGGGTCGTCGGAGTCGTCGAGGACCTCGCGCAGCCGCGCCGCCGTGTCCGCGCGCAGGGCGCCGCGGGTCTCGGCGCGGTCGGTCGTCGCGCGGGCGAGGGTCTCCCACACGGCCCGCACGTCCGCCGACAGTCCCCCGGCCTCGAGCTCGCCGAGGGTCTCACGGTGGGTCCGCAGCGTGTCGACGTCGCCGCGGGCCACGGGGCCGGTGAGGGCGCCGTCGCCGTCGGTGAGCGCGTTCTCCAGCGCGGCGGTCATGAGCGAGCGCAGCACCCGCTCCGGGTCGGCCACCCCGATCGTCTCGAGGATCTGACGGGCCTGCGCCGTCAGCGTCACCAGGTGGTTCGACCCGTGGGACAGCGCCAGGTGGTAGGCCGCCCGGTCGGCCTCCTTCACGACCACGGGCTCGCCGCCCATCTCCACCACGAGCGCCTGGGCCACGGGCAGCACCACGGGGTCCGCGGTCACGCCGAACACGCAGTCCTGCAGCCGGGCGACGTCGAGGCTCAGCCCCGTGAACGTCATGGCCGGGTGGATCGCCAGGGGGATCGCCCCGTGCGCGCGCACCGGCTCCATCACCCCCACCCCGTAGCGGCCGGAGGTGTGCACGAGCAGGTGGCCGGTCTGCACGTGGCCCGCGGCGGCCAGGCCGGCCACGAGCTCGCCCAGCGCGTCGTCCGGGACGGCGAAGACGACCATCTCGGAGCGGCGCAGGATCTCGGGGATCTCCAGGACGGGCACGCCCGGCAGGAGCATCTCCGCGCGGTCCCGCGAGGCCTCGGAGACGGCGTGCACGCCCGTGATCGTGTGGCCCGCAGCCCGCAGCGCCGAGCCCAGCACGGCCCCCACTCGACCCGCGCTCACCACGCCGACGCCCAGCCGCCCGGGCCGCTGCGCCGGGTCATGCGGGTCCAGGCTCAGGTCGAGTCCGCCGGTCATCGCTCCTCCTCGCCGCGCACGGCGGGGACGTGCGCCCCGCTCTCCTCCCCGACGACGGCGCCGCCGACGACGCCGGCCCGGGCCAGTTCGCGGCGGCCCACCTCGGTGGCCGCGACCTCGCGCGTGCGCTGCTCGAAGCGGGCCAGCTCCTCGGGGCGCATCCACTGGTCGCGGTCGGCGAGGCGACGCGAGACGGCCGCGTGCCGGGCCTCCCGGGCGTACAGGTCCACGGCCACGTCCTCGTCGAGGTCGCGGACCACGGCGTTCGCCCCCGCGACCCACACGCGCACCGTGGCCAGGCCCAGGCGTCGCTGCACCGGGCCCTGCGCCAGCTCGGCCGCCTGCATGCGCTCGTGCTGGAGGGTCTGCAGCCGGCGGTTCAACCAGCCGCTGCGCACCACCAGCAGGGACCGCGTCGTCGTGAAGCCGGTCCGCCGCCAGGCGAACCAGTTGAACCACCACCTGCCGCGCCGCGGCACGTGCTGGAAGCCGCCCTCCGTGCCGGTGCCGTGCACGCCGAGGTGCATGAGCCCGGCGGGGGTCAGCCCCTGCGCGGCGCGCGGATCGCCGTCCAGGCCCGGGTCCGGGGCCACGACCGTGAGGACGCGGAGCACGTCCTCCCACGGGCCGACGGGCAGCGCGACGTCCCGGGCGCCGTCGGACTCCTGCAGGTACCCGGCCACCGCCATGTTCACCCGATACCAGCCGAAGGGCCGCCAGAACAGGGGCTGGGAGACGGTCACCCCCTGCACCCGCCCCGGCGGGACGGTCTGGTGGGTGGTCTCGGTGAGCCCGTGCCGCAGTCGCAGCCCGTCGGTGGAGCGGCGCACCTGGAAACCCCAGCCGGCGTTCAACCGGGACCACGCGACGCCGGCCACGGAGAACAGGGCGGGCAGGGACGCGGCCGCGCCGATCCCGGTCAGGGTCTCCCCCTCGTCCAGCACCGCCTCGGGCAGCAGCGCGACCACGAGGGCGAGACCGCCCAGCCAGATCAGGGACCCGGCCAGCACCCCCAGCACGCCTCCGGAGAGCAGGACGGAGCCGAGGAGCCGCCCCGCGGGCACCTGCAGCAGGAGTTCGCCGGCGTCCGCGTCCACGGCGTCGGGATCGGCGTCGGCGAGGCCGGGCTCGGCCGCGCGCTCCGGGGCGGACGCGTCCGCCCCGGCTCCCCCGAGCACCCCCGACGCGCGGTCCAGGATCTCCCGGCGCACCGCTTCGGCCTCGGCGCGGCGCAGGAAGGACAGCTCGAGCGCGGACTCGCCGCCGTCGGCCGCCTCGACCTTCACCGTGGCCAGCCCGAGCAGCCGGGCCACGAGGGGGTGCTGCAGGTCCACCGCCTGTATGCGGTCGTAGCGCATCTGCCGCCGGCTGCGGAAGAGCCAGCCCTGGCGCAGCTCGATCCGATCCTCCCCACAGCGGAACCGGGTGAACCACCAGGAGAAGAAGAACACGAGGCTGATCAGCAGGGTGACCCCCAGCAGGATGCCGCCGGCCACGAGCAGGCTGCCGTCGCCGCCGCCCGGGGCGTCCTCCCCGCTGAGCCGGCCCGCCGCGAAGTCCTCCACCGCGTTGCGGCCCGCGAAGAACAGGATCAGCAGCAGGAAGGTCCAGCCCCGCACCCAGGGCGAGGCGGGGTGGACGCGGACCCAGCCGGCGTCGTCGGCGGGGGGCGGGGCGGCCGCGCTCACAGGCCCGCCAGCCGCGCCTGGCCGCGCGCCATGAGGACTTCGCGCAGCTCCTCGGCCCTCTCGCGGGGCACGCCCTCCAGGGTGACGTCCCCGCCCGCGGCGGCGGTCTTCAGGGTGAGGGTCTGCAGCCCGACCCGGCGCAGCAGCGGACCGTCCGAGACGTCCACGTACTGCAGGCGGCCGTACGGCACCGCGTGCACGCTGCGGAACAGGATGCCCTCGCGCCACAGGACGTCGTCCTCGCGCTCGGCCCAGCCCATCGCGCGCACGCGCCGCGGGATCAGGATCAGGTCCACGATCCAGGACACGACGACGACGGCCGGCAGCCCCCACGCGACCCACGCGGCCATCCCCGCCCACGGGCCGGTGAGCTTGAGGATCAGCGGCACGGAGAACGCGGCGAGCCAGATCAGGTGGCCGATGGTCGTGGCGATGAGCTTCACCGTCGCCAGCCGCGGCGAGGCCGGCGTGAAGGCCACGCCGCTCAGGTCAATGCCGGGCACGGGCATACCCTCCTTCCGTCTCGGGACGGGCCGGTCGGCCCGGGGACCCATCCTGCCCACGACCGCCCTCGGGCGCATCCTCCTCAGGCGGGATCCGGCACCACCGTTCGACGATCAGCCCCACCACCAGCAGGACGAGACCGCCGACGGCCTGCAGGGCGGCCTCCCGCACGGTCGGTGCCTCCACGCCGGCCCGCAGCAGCACCTGCACCGCCACCCCGGCGTGCCACCCGCCGAGGGCCGCTCCCGCGAAGCCGGAGGCCTGGCCGAGCACGAGGGTGCGGGCCGCGGCGAGCGGGTCCATCCGCGCGGCGGCGGGCTTCTCCCGGTCGCGGCGCACCCGCCAGCCCAGCGCGAGGCACAGCACGGAGACCGCGGCCACGGTGATCAGGCCGCCGCGGCCCACCACGGGCGCCGGCCAGCCCAGGGACGGCGCGGCGAGCCCGGCCAGCCAGCCGAGCACGGCGGCCATCAGCACCACGAGCAGGGTCCACCCGGAGCGCAGCGCGATCACGTGGCCTCCCTCCCGAGGGCGTCCGGGCGTGCCGGGCGGAGCGGGGCGACGTCGTCGGTGCCGGCCAGCAGCCGGTGCCGCTCGGGCTCCTGACGGCGCACCCCGGGGGCGTCCGCGGCGACGGCGGCGAGGTCGGCGACGGGCGTGCCGGCGAGCGTGGCGTCCGCGTCGAGCCACAGCCACGGCAGCAGCACGAAGGCCCGCTCGGCCGCGCGGGGGTGCGGCAGGGTGAGGTCCGGGTGGTCGCTGCGCACGTCTCCGTAGGCGATCACGTCCACGTCCAGGGTGCGCGCGCCCCAGCGGACCTCACGCCGCCGATGGTGGTCCTGCTCGAGCCGGTGCGCCACCGCGAGCAGCTCCCACGGCGCGAGGTCCGTGCGCAGCGTGACCACCTGGTTGAGGTAGTCGGGCTGGCCCGGCGGCCCGCCCACGGGTGTGGTGACGGCCCGGGGCGAGGCCCGGACGTCCGTGATGTGCGGCAGCGCGGACAGGGCGGCGACGGCGGCGTCGAGCGTCTGCGCGGGCTCGCGCAGGTTGGCGCCGAGGGCCAGCACGGCCGGGACGGGCGCGTCCGGACGGGCGCCCAGCTCCGGGACGGGCGCGGGGCCCTCGGCCGGGTGTGACCAGTCGACGGTGCTCACGCGAGGTCCTCCCGGGTGCGGTGCACGGTGACGGCGGCGTCCGCGAAGTCGTGCGGGATGGGCGCCTGCGGCTTGTGCACGGTGACCTCGACGGCGGCCACCACGGGCTGCTCGGCGAGGACGGCGCGGGCGATCCGGTCGGCGAGGGTCTCGATCAGGTCCACCGGCTCCCCGGTGACCAGGCGGACCACCGTGTCCGCGACCTCGGCGTAGTTGGCGGTGCGGGCGAGGTCGTCGCCGGCCGCGGCGGGGCCGGCGTCGAGGTGGAGGACGACGTCGGTGACGAACGGCTGCCCGTCCCGGCGCTCGTGGTCGAAGACCCCGTGGTGCCCGACGGCGGACAGCCCGGTCAGGCGGATGCGGTCCCGGGCACTCACGGCAGCACGTCCTCGGAGACGGGCTCACCCGGGGCGTGCGCCCCGACCCAGGCCGCGGCCGTGCGGACGGCGTCGGCGCTGGCGCGCACGTCGTGCACGCGCACGCCCCACGCGCCCTGGGCGGCGGCGAGGGCGGAGATCGCCGCGGTGGCGGCGTCGCGCGCGGCGGGCGGGGCCGGGGTGCCGTCGTCGTCCGCCAGCAGGGTGCCCAGGAACCGCTTGCGCGAAGCGGCGACGAGCACCGGGTGGCCCATGGCGCGGAGCCACTCGAGGCCGCGCAGCAGCTCCCAGTTCTGCTCGCCGGCCTTCGCGAAGCCCAGGCCCGGGTCGACGATCAGCTGCGCGGGTTCGACGCCCGCGGCGAGGAAGCGGCCGGCCACGTCCCGCAGCTCGCACACGACGTCCGGGACGGTGTCCTCGTAGACGGCCAGCCCGTCCATGGTCTGCGGGTTCCCGCGGTTGTGCATGAGGATGTACGGCGCGCCCGACGCGGCGATCAGCGCCGGCATCTCCGGCTCGTGGGCGAGGCCGGAGACGTCGTTGACGATCACCGGCCCCAGCGCCAGGGCGGCCCGGGCGGTGGCGGTGTGGCGCGTGTCCACGGAGAGGATGACGTCCTCGGCCAGCAGCGCCTCGATCACGGGCAGGATGCGTTCCTGCTCCTCGGCCGGCGGCACGGCGCGGGCCCCGGGGCGGGTAGACTCGCCGCCCACGTCCACGATGTCCGCGCCGTCCGCGACCATGCGTCGGGCGTGCTCGACGGCCGCGCGGACGGTGGCGTGCTCCCCGCCGTCCGAGAACGAGTCAGGGGTGACATTGAGGATGCCCATGACCAGGGTCCGGTCCGCGGGCAGCCGCCCCAGCAGGGCGCGGTTCGCCTCCCGCGCCGCCGCGTCGATGCTCTCGTCCACGTGTCCTCCTCCGCCGTCGGTGGTCCTCAGCCGTGCATGATGAGGCTCATCGCCTCCGAGCGCGTGGACGGATCCCGCAGCTGGCCGCGCACCGCCGAGGTGACGGTCTTCGCGCCCGGCTTGCGCACGCCGCGCATGGACATGCACATGTGCTCGGCCTCGACCACCACGATCGCCCCGCGCGGGGCCAGGTGCTCCATGAGCGCCTCCACCACCTGCGTGGTCAGCCGCTCCTGGACCTGCGGACGCCGCGCGTACAGCTCCACGAGGCGGGCCAGCTTGGACAGCCCCGTCACGCGGCCCTCGGCGGAGGGGATGTAGCCGATGTGCGCGGCGCCGTGGAACGGCACCAGGTGGTGCTCGCACGTCGAGTAGAACGGGATGTCCTTCACGAGCACGAGCTCCTCGTGCGCGATGTCGAACGTGGTACCGAGCACCTGGTCCGGGCTCTGGTGCAGGCCCGCGAAGAACTCCGCGTACGCCTTGGCCACCCGCGCCGGGGTGTCCGTCAGGCCCTCGCGGTCCGGGTCCTCACCGATCGCCAGCAGGATCTCCCGCACCGCCGCCTCGATGCGCGGCCGGTCGACCGCGGTCGAGTCCGGGTCGAACGTGCCGGGGACGGCGTCGTCGGGGGTGTGGGCTGTCATGCGGGCCTCCTGCGCGGTCAAAAGGTCGGTCCCTCGCCGGGGCCCGGCGTGTTGCTCGGACCGCCGTGCGGCGGCAGGCCGGGGCCGGCCGCGTCCCCGCCCAGCGACGACGGCGGGGCACCCTCCGGACGCACCGGCACCGTGGTGCCCTCGACGCCGACGGGGGTCTGATCCCCGCCGTCGTGGCGCGAGCGGCGCTCGGAGGGGGAGAGGACCGGCGGGATGTCCTGCGGGAGCCGGTCGTCCGAGGCCAGCCACACGCCGCGCTCGGGCCGCTTGCGGACGTCCGCGAAGATGGCGGCGATGGCCTCCTGGGTCAGCGTCTCCTTCTCGAGCAGCTCGTAGGCCAGCCGGTCCAGGACGTCCCGGTTCTCCGTGAGCACCCAGTGGGCCTCGGCGTGGGCCTGGTCCAGCAGGGTGCGGACCTCGGCGTCCACCAGGTACGCCAGCTCCTCGGAGTACTCGCGGGAGGAGCCGCCGGCGGCGCCGCCCACGAAGGGCTCGGAGCTGCCGCCGCCGAGCTTGACGGCGCCCACCTTGGCGGACATGCCGTACTCGGTGACCATCTTGCGGGCCGTGTCCGTGGCCTTCTGGATGTCGTTCGCGGCGCCCGTGGACGGGTCCTTGAACACGATCTCCTCCGCCACGCGCCCGCCCATCGCGTACGCGAGCTGGTCCAGGAGCTCGTTGCGGGTGACGGAGTACTTGTCGTCCTCCGGGACCACCATCGTGTAGCCCAGGGCGCGGCCGCGGGGCAGGATCGTGATCTTGGTGACCGGGGCGGAGTTGCGCAGCCCGGCCGCGACGAGCGCGTGGCCGCCCTCGTGGTAGGCGGTGACCTTGCGCTCGTGCTCGTTCATCAGGCGGGTGCGCTTCTGCGGGCCGGCCATCACGCGGTCCACGGCCTCGTCCAGGGCGTGGTTGTCGATCACATTGTTGTTCGAGCGCGCCGTGAGCAGCGCGGCCTCGTTGATCACGTTGGCCAGGTCCGCACCCGTGTAGCCGGGGGTGCGCTTGGCCAGGGAGCGCAGGTCCACGTCCAGGGCGATCGGCTTGCCCTGCGCGTGCACCTCGAGGATCTTGGCGCGGCCCTCGAGGTCCGGGGCGTCCACGGGGATCTGGCGGTCGAAGCGGCCCGGGCGCAGCAGCGCCGGGTCCAGGACGTCCGGGCGGTTGGTCGCGGCGATCATGATGACGTTCGTGGAGGCGTCGAAGCCGTCCATCTCCACGAGCATCTGGTTCAGGGTCTGCTCGCGCTCGTCGTTGCCGCCGCCGATGCCTGCGCCGCGGTGCCGGCCGACGGCGTCGATCTCGTCCACGAAGATGATGGCGGGGGCGTTGGACTTGGCCTGCTCGAAGAGGTCGCGCACGCGCGAGGCGCCGACGCCCACGAACATCTCCACGAAGTCCGAGCCGGAGATCGAGTAGAACGGCACGCCGGCCTCACCGGCCACGGCCTTGGCCAGGAGGGTCTTGCCCGTGCCGGGCGGGCCGTAGAGCAGCACGCCCTTGGGGATCTTGGCGCCCACGGCGCGGAAGCGGTCCGGCACGGTGAGGAACTCCTTGATCTCCTGGAGCTCCTCCACGGCCTCGTCCGCGCCCGCGACGTCCTTGAACAGCACGTCCGGGTTGTCCTTGTTGATCAGCTTGGCGCGGGACTTGCCGAACTGCATGACCTTGCCGCCGCCGCCCTGCATGCGGGACATCAGGAACCAGAACAGCAGGGCGATGAGCAGGAACGGGACCATGAAGCCGAGCAGCGAGAGGAACCAGTTGCTCCGCACCGGCTCGTCCGTGTAGCCGTCCAGGGCCGAGTCGTCCACCGCGGTGACCACGTCCGTGGCGCGCGCGCTGGCGAAGTAGAAGTAGACCTCCTTGCCGAGGTCCCGATCGTCCTGCTTGTAGGGCTCACGCAGGGTGAGGTCCACGCGCTGGTCCCCGTCCACCACGCGGGCCTGCGCGGCCTTGTCGTCCTTCAGCAGGGCCATGCCCACGTTGGTGTCCACCATGGTGCGGCCGCTCTGTGACGTGGTCAGCGGGATCGCGACGGCGAGGACCAGCAGGCCCAGCAGGATCCAGACGTAGGGCTTGTTGAACAGCTTCTTCACGGTCCGAGTGTCTCCTGGTCTGCCGCGGGGGCCGGGCTCCCCGGGGCGGCCGCCGTGCAGCCGGGGCCGGCGCAGGGCCGACGTCGCGCCCGGGTCAAGCCTCCACGGTACCGGCCCCGCCCGGGTGTCCGCTGACTGTTCGCGTCAGGTGGACAGGGCGCGGGCGGTCAGCCGGCGCCGACGTCGGCCAGCACCGTCCTGGCACCCACCGGGAATGCGAGGGGTCGGAATGGCGCGTGGATCGCACCTCAGAGCGACCGCTCGCGTGACAGGTCGCCGGCGCTGCGGCCACGCCCCTGCGTCCCCGCCTGCACAGACCCCCGCGCACCCGAACTCCTCCCCAGGCCGACGGCGGCCCAGGACGCCGCCCGCCCCACCGCGCCAGGCTGGCACCATGCGTCGCCCCACCCCGCTTCCCGCGTCCTTGCTGGACGGCCCCTTCACCGCCGCGCAGGCGAGGGCCGCCGGCATCGACCACAACCGGCTGCGTCGCTCCGACGTCGAACGCCTCGCCCGGGGCCTCTACCGCCGGCGTGAGGCCGCCCCGGCCGCCGTCGAGCGCCCCGCGGCCGGCTCCTCCCCCTACCGGTGGAGCACCCCGCTCTCGGCCACCCAACACGAGCTCCTGCTGCGACTCGCCCGGCACCGCGCCACCACGGTGGTGTCGCACCAGACCGCGGCCCGCGCCCGTGAGATCTGGCTGCCGGAGCGACTGGACGCGGGGGACGAGGTCCACGTGAGCCGCCCGCGGGACCGTGGCCGCCTCGCCCTCCCCGGCGTCACCTCCCACCGGACGGCGCTCCCGCCCGCGGACGTGGAGCGCGTGCGGATCGGCGGTCTGGCCTGGTACGTCACCGCCCCGCCCCGTCTCTGGGTCGACCTCGCGGCCCTGCTCG
Organism: Micrococcus sp. GbtcB5; assembly: GCF_019091605.1. Lineage (NCBI taxonomy): Bacteria > Bacillati > Actinomycetota > Actinomycetes > Micrococcales > Micrococcaceae > Micrococcus > Micrococcus sp. GbtcB5. The sequence goes on along the minus strand of NZ_JAGXJK010000011.1, from coordinate 13,668 downwards.
ACGACGACGAGCTCGTCATCCTCGGCGACCATCTCGTCCGCCGGGCGGAACTGTCCGGCGGTCCCGACGCTGCCGAGCGGACCCGGGCGGCCCTGACCCAGGCGGCCGAGACCAGCCCGTCCGCGCACAACCGGCGACGACGGCTCCGCACCGCCGCCACGCTGGTCCGGGTGGGGGCGCACTCGCCGAAGGAGACGCGGCTCCGGCTCGCGCTGACGGCCGCCGGGCTCCCCGAGCCCGCACTGCAGCTCGAGGTCTGGGACCCGGAGTTCTCCCTGCACCACCCCGCGACGGCGGACCTGGGCTATCCGCAGGCGAGAGTGGCCCTGCACTACGACGGCGGCCACCACGGCGCGGATCGCCAGATCGACCGCGACGTGCAGCGCAACGCGGCCTTCGAGCGACGGGGCTACCGGAACATCACCGTGTCCTCCTCCGACGCTCGCCGCGGATTCACGCGCGTGATCGTGGAGGTGCGCCGTCACCTCGGGGACGCCGGCGGCCTGTCACGCAAGGAGTCGGAATGGGGCGGAGATCCGGCATCAGAGCGACACCACGCGTGACAGGTCGGCCACGCCGGGCCACGCCGGGCCCCCGGTCAGCTGTACACGTGCGGGGCGAGCGTGCCCACGAAGTCCAGGTTGCGGTACTTCTCCGCGTAGTCCAGGCCGTAGCCCACCACGAACTCGTTGGGGATGTCCCGCCCGACGTACTTCACGTCGATGTCCACCTTCATGGCCTCCGGCTTGCGCAGCAGGGTGCAGATCTCGACCGAGGCCGGGCCGCGGGACTCCAGGTTGGCCTTGAGCCAGGACAGGGTCAGGCCGGAGTCGATGATGTCCTCGACGATCAGGACGTGCCGGCCCGTGAGGTCCGCGTCGAGGTCCTTGAGGATGCGCACCACGCCGGAGGACTTGGTGCCGGAGCCGTAGGAGGAGACCGCCATGAAGTCCAGCTCCACGTGGGAGTGCAGGGCGCGGGTGAGGTCGGCGACCACCATCACGGCGCCCTTGAGCACGGCGACGATGAGCAGGTCCTTGTCCGCGTAGTCGCGGTCGATCTGGCGGGCCAGGTCCGTGATCGTGTCCTGCACGTCCTCGCGGGACATGAGGACGTGGGTGAGATCGTTCTGGACATCCTGTGCGTCCATGCGCCGCTCCTGGTGAGTGCTCGTGCGGGAATGCCGGGCCGGGCCGCAGTCAGGGACCGGGCAGGCAGGGGATGAGGTCCAGTCTGGCACACGCCCGATGCGCGGCCACCCCGCCGGGCAGCTCCACCGGACCGGCCGACGTGCACCCCGCGCGGGCGCCCGTCACGAGGGCGTCCACCGCGAGGATCCGTTCGCGGGGCGGGGCCTGCCCTCCCGCGGCGCGGGCGGCGCGCGCGATCACGCGGTGGCGCACGGCGGCGGGCAGCGCGGCCAGGGCGTCCAGATCCAGGGAGACGACGCGCGGGTCCCGGGCGGGCGGGTCGACGCGCAGCCGGGTGACCTCGGCGCCGGCCCATGCCTCGAGGGCCGCGGCGTCCTCGGCCGCGATGGCCGCGGTGCGCACCAGCCCGGCCCGCACGCCGGGGCCGAGGCCGGCGTCGGGGTCCTCGAGTGCGGGCAGCACGCGGGTGCGGACCCGCGAACGCAGCAGCGCGGGATCGCGGTTGTGCGGGTCCTCGAACCAGGTCAGCCCGGCCCAGCGGCAGATCGTCTCGGTGTCCGCCCGGGTCAGGCCCAGCAGCGGGCGGGCGACGGCGGCCCCGCCCGGCAGCGTCCCGCGCGCCGGGATCCCCGCGAGGGACCGCGTGCCGGAGCCGCGCGCGAGCCCGAGGAGGACCTGTTCCGCCTGGTCGTCGGCGGTGTGGGCGGTGAGGACGACGGCGGCGCGCCCCTGCCCCGCGTCCCGGGCGGCGGCGGCGAGGGCCTCCCGGCGGGCACGCCGGGCGTCGGCCTCGGGGCCGTCGCCGGTGCGGGCCACCTCGACCCGCGTGACGGTGACCGGGGTCAGACCGAGGATGCGGGCGACGTCGGCGGCGGCCGCTGCCACCGCGTCGCTGCCCGACTGCAGCCCGTGGTCCACCACGGCCGCGCCGATCGGGCCGAGCCGCGCACCGTCCCGGGTGCCCACGAGGACGGCGCAGGCCACGGCGAGCGCGAGGGAGTCGGCGCCGCCGGAGAGGGCGACGAGCCCGCGGGGGCGATTCCCCGCCCGGCCCGGCCCGGCATCCGCGCGACAGGACCCGTCGCCCGCGAGGGCCTCCCGCACCGCCGCGACGGCCCGGTGCAGGGGCTCGGGCCAGCGGGTGCGCGGCGGCCATGCGCCGACCGCGGGCAGGCCGCCGGCCCCGCCCGCCGGCGTCGGCCCCGGGTCCCGCGCCTCAGGCCTGGGCACGGATGCGCGCCACCCACGTCTCGGGGGCGTGGAGCTCGGCCTCGCTCGGCAGCAGCTCGGGGGCGTCCCAGACCACGTTGAACCCGGCCATGCCGAGCTGGGCCACGGCGGCGGCCACGAACCTCTGGCCGTCGCGGTACTGGGCCATCTTCGCGTCCATGCCCAGCACGCGGCGGAGCATGCGGTCCAGGGGCGAGCGGCGGTCGCCGCGCTCGTCGAAGCGGCGGCGGATGGTCTTGACGGAGGACACGACGGAGGAGTCGACGCCGTCCATCACCACGTTCGCGTGCCCCTCGAGCAGGGACATCACGGCCGTCAGCCGGGACAGGCGCTCCCGGTCCTCCTCGTCCTGGATCGCACCGAGCAGGCCCGGCGTGGGGCGGGCCGGGGCCGCGTCCTGCGCGTCGTGTCCGTCCCGCGCCCCAGTCCGGCCGGCGTCGGCCTCCCGACCCAGCGGGTTCGCCGCCGCGAGCGCGGTGCGCAGGCGCTCGGGCAGGGACTCGGCCTTGTCGAACAGGCCGACGGTGAGCGCCGTGATCTCGGCCCGCAGGTGCTCGCGCAGCCAGGGCGCGGCCGCGAACTGCACGCGGTGGGTCTGCTCGTGCAGGCACACCCAGAGGCGGAAGTCCGCCGGGTCCACGTTGATCTCCGCGCGCACCTGCGCGACGTTCGGGGCCACGAGCAGCAGGCGTCCGCCGGCGGGGCCGCCCGCCGTCCCCCCGGGGCCGGGCAGCGCGATGAACGGGTCGTACTGGCCGAGGATCCTCCCGGACATCCAGGCGAGGATCCCGCCCATCTCCAGGGCGGTGGCATGCCGGGTGACGCGGGTGGTGGCAGCGGCGTGCTCGCGGGGCCGGGTGTCCCGCAGATGCGCGAACGTGGGGTCCAGCAGCGTGGCGAAGGACTGGGTGGCGGCGCGCGACCAGGTGGGGCGGTCCACCACGAGCACCTGCGAGTCGCGCAGGTCCCGTGCCGCCTCGAGCCCGGTCAGGCGGTGGACGTGCGGCACGGCGGCCTCCGCGGCGGCGCGCAGGCCTTCTGCCTCGCGCGTCGCCTCGCGCGGCGTGAACCGGGGCCCGGCGGCGGCGAGGGACCGGGCGGTCCGTGCTGCGAAGGCCCAGTCCACCGGGTGGGCGACGGCGGGGCCCGGCTCGGCGGGGGCGCCCGGCTCGGCGTCCGCGGCGGCGCGGGGGCGGTCGGTCGCGTGGTCGTCGCTCATGGGCTCCATCAGATCACAGGCCCCGAACCTCGGATCAGAGCCCGGCGACGGCGCTGACGGCCTCGTCGACCGCCGCGCGCGCGGGCTCCAGCTTCCACTGCAGATCCGAGCAGATGATGCTGAACGCGAGGACCCGCCCGGACGTCGTGGTGACGGTGCCGGTGAGGGAGACCGTCTGGTCGAGCGTGCCGGTCTTCGCGGCCACGGCCTGCCGCGCAGGGGCATCCGGGAACCGGTCGCCGAGGGTGGAGTCCTCGCCGGGCCGCGGCAGGCCCTCCAGCACGGTGCCCAGGGCGGGCGTGCGGGCCACCCCGGCCACGACGCCGGCCAGCTGGCCCGCGCTGACGCGGTTGTCCGGGGACAGGCCCGAGGAGTCCACGAGCGCCATCCCGGCGGTGTCCACGCCGAGGTCCTCGGCGGTGGCCGTCAGCAGCTGCGTGGCGCCCTCGTGGGTGGCGGGCAGCTCGGCGGCGGGCGCGGCCGTGTGGGCCAGGGCCTCGGCCACCTGGTTCTCCGAGTGGGCCAGCAGGTACGCGACCTGCTCCCCCACGGGCGCGGACTCCACGGCCGCGACGGGGGCGGCGGCGAGGACCGTGGCGCGCGGCACCTCGGTGGCCGGGATCGTGTCCCGCAGACCCACCTCGAGGTCGGCGCCGGAGGCGGCCACCGCGTCGTCGAGCGCGGCCTGGAAGGTGAGCGCGGCGAACTGCGCCGGGGCCGCGATGCGGTCCTCCCCGGTGCCGGGGACCTCACGGCCGCCGTAGGTGGCCAACGGCTGCACCGGCGCGATGTTGCCGCTCTCCGGGATGTCCGACGTCCAGCGCGGGTTCAGGGCCGTGCGGTCCGCGAAGAGCCGCAGGTCCGTGCTGACCACCACCTGGCCGGTGACACCGTCCTCGACCAGCCCGGCCACGGTCCGCTCCGCGAGGGTGCGCAGGCCCGCGCGGCCGGAGACGTGCGTCGAGTCCGAGGCGCCCGTGCCCAGCAGCACGTCGCCGCCGCCCACGAGCACCAGCTCGGTGGCCGCGCCGTCCGCGGTGGGCTGGGCCACCACCGTGGTCTGCAGGGTCGTCTCAGGACCCAGGGCGGAGACGATGGCCGCGGCGGCGAGCACCTTGAGCGAGGACGCGGGGGCCACGGGCTCGTCCGCGTCCCGCGCGTACAGCACCTCACCGGTGGCCAGGTCGCGGAACTCAGCGGAGACGGTGCCCGGGGACCCCGCCAGCCCCGGCTCGACGGCGGCCGCCACCTCGGCCGCGGTGGGGCCGGTGGACGGGGACGACGACGTCGGCCCGGCGGTCGTCGACGAGGCGGGCGCGCTCGACGGGGCCGGCGGCGCGGTCACGGGCCCGCAGGCGACCAGGACGGCCGCGAACGCGGCCAGAAGGGCGGCGGGGAGCGAGCGGCTCCGGGGGCGTTCCGTGCGTCGATCCCGACGCCCAGCGCGCCCCGTGTCCACCTGTCCCATGCGTCCATCATGACGGACGCCCCCGGTAGGCTGACGGCAGCACCGCCGGTCGGCGCCGCGCCGCCCGGACACCCCACCCTCTGTGCGAAGGAGAGTCATGGCGCACGACGTCACCATCGAGATCCCCGCGGGCTCCCGCGTGAAGTACGAGTTCGACCACGAGACCGGCCGCCTGCGCCTGGACCGCGTGCTCTTCACCTCCATGCAGTACCCCACGCACTACGGCTACTTCGAGAACACCCTCGGCGAGGACGGCGACCCGCTGGACGCCCTCGTGTACCTGCCGGGCTTCGACCTGGTGCCGGGCTGCGTCGTCGAGGCCCGCCCGATCGGCGTGTTCAACATGACCGACGACGGCGGCGGCGACGCCAAGCTGCTGTGCGTCCCGGCGGACAAGCGCTACGACCACATCACCGAGCTCGAGCACGTGGAGGAGTCCCTCAAGCAGGAGATCGAGCACTTCTTCACCCGCTACAAGGACCTGGAACCGGGCAAGTGGGTCAAGGCCGAGGGCTGGGAGGGCCGCGCGGCGGCCGAGGCCGAGCTCGAGGCCTCCATCCAGCGCTTCAACGCCGAGGGCGACGAGTCCCCGACCGACGAGCCCCAGGGCCGCGAGGTGGACACCGAGGAGGCGCAGCCGGCCACCGAGAAGGGCGAGGAGACCGACGAGCCCCAGGGCCGCTGACCCCCGCACCGCTCACGCGCGCGACGCCGGCCGCTCACCCCTCGGGGTGGGCGGCCGGCGTCGTCTGCGGGCTGGCAGAATCGACGACCATGTTCGTGCTCACCATCAACCAGCGGGACACCCTCGACGCCGGCGACCGCGTGGACACGTTCCTGCGCGCCCTCCAGGACGTGCCGGGGCTGGGCGACGCCGTCGCGCTCCCGTTCCAGCGCGCCGTGGGCGATGAGCTGATCGGCGCCGTCGAGGACCCACGCGTCGCCGTGGACGTGGCGCTGCGCGCCCTGCGGCAGCGCCGCTGGAACGTGGGGGTCGGCGTCGGGACGGTGACGCACGCGGACGGTGCGGCGGGCGCGCCCGCCTCCGGGGACCTGCACGACGCCGGCGGGCCCGGTCTCGCGGCGGCGCGGCGGGCCGTGGAGGCGGCGGCCGTGTCCACCGCGCGGATCCCGTTGGCCGTGCGCGGCCGGGACGAGGAGGCGGCCGCCGAGGCCGAGGCCGTGCTGCGACTCGTCGGGCAGCTCGTGTGGTCCCGGACCGACGCCGAGTGGGCGGTGCTGGACCTGCTGGTGCCCGGGGTGCGCGGCCAGCAGAAGCCGGCGGCCGCCGCGCTCGGGATCACGGCGCAGGCCGTCTCGCAGGCGGTGCAGCGCTCCTACTGGAACGAGGAGCACGCCTGCCGCCCCGCCGCCGCGCGCCTGCTCACGCTGGCGGGGGGCTGACCCGGCGGCTCGGGCCGGTCGCGCCGCTCAGGCCGCGGTCGGCTCCTCGAGGAGCGAGCGCAGCACCGTGGCGAGCCCGTGCTCGTCCACGTGCCCGGTGACCTCGTCCGCGGCGGCCACGACCTCCTCCACGGCCTGGCCCATGGCCACGCCGCGGCCGGCCCAGCGGAGCATCTCGATGTCGTTGCGGCCGTCGCCCACGGCCACGGTGTCCTCGGGGGCCACCTTCAGCACGGTGCGCAGCGCCTCGAGCCCGGACGCCTTGGTCACGCCCGCCGCGGCGACGTCGAGCCACGCCGTCCAGCCCACGGAGTAGGTCACGCCGGACAGGCCGAGGCCCTCCACCGCGCGGCCGAACTCCTCGGCGGAGGAGTCCGTGGAGAACACCACGAGGCGCACGGCCGTGGTGTCCATCAGCTCCTCGAACGTGACGCCCTCCGCGGCCACGCCGAAGGACATGTCCTGGAACCGCTCGGTGGATCGGAAGGTGCCGTCCGGCAGCTCGAGCGCGTACTTGGCGCTGGGCAGGCGGTGGCGCAGCTGGGTCAGCACCGAGCGCGGGTCGAAGGTGCGCAGGTCCGTGACCTCGTAGCCCTCCTCCAGCTCGGGGTCCAGGCGCAGCGTGACCCCGCCGTTGGAGCACACCATGAAGCCGGCGTCGATCCCCAGGGAGCGGGCCACGGGCAGGGTGGCCCCGCGGGAGCGGCCCGTCGCGATGACCACGTGATGCCCGGCGTCCAGCACGGCCCGCACGGCCGCGCGCACGGGCTCATGCAGATGGCCGTCATGGTCCACGATCGTTCCGTCCACGTCCAGGCACACGAGCTTCTTCGTCATGACCCCCACCCAACCACACGGCCCGGACACGACGGCGACGCGCGGGTGAACGGCGAGGGCGCCGCAGGGCAGGCGGGCGAGGCGGCCGACGCCGCCGGGGGACGACGTCGTCCGCTCAGACCAGCTCGAAACGCTCCATCCCGCCGAGGTAGGGGCGCAGCGCGGCGGGCACGGTGACCGAGCCGTCCGCGTTCTGGTGGTTCTCCAGGATCGCCACGATCCAGCGGGTGGTGGCCAGGGTGCCGTTGAGCGTGGCCACCATGCGGGTGCCGCCCTTGGAGCCGTCCTCCGTGCGGACCCGCTCGCGGATGTTGAGACGGCGGGCCTGGAACGTGGTGCAGTTCGAGGTGGACGTCAGCTCGCGATAGGTGCCCTGCGTGGGGACCCAGGCCTCGCAGTCGAACTTGCGGGCGGCGGAGAGGCCGAGGTCGCCGGCGGCGATGTCGATCACGCGGTACGGCACCTCGATGGCGCCCAGCATCCGTTCCTCCCACGCCAGCAGGCGCGCGTGCTCCGCCTCCGCGTCCTCCTGTGCGGCGTAGATGAACATCTCCAGCTTGTTGAACTGGTGCACGCGGATGATGCCGCGGGTGTCCTTGCCCGCCGAGCCCGCCTCGCGGCGGTAGCACGTGGACCAGCCCGCGTACCGGACGGGGGCGGACACGTCCATGATCTCGCCCGCGTGGAAGCCGGCCAGGGCCACCTCGGAGGTGCCCACCAGATACAGGTCGTCGCGCTCGAGGCGGTAGATCTCGTCGTCGTGCTCGACGTCGAAGCCGGTGCCCTGCATGGTCTCCGGACGCACCAGGGTGGGCGGGATGACCGGCACGAAGCCGTTCTCCAGGGCCAGGTCCAGGCCCAGCTGCATCAGGGCGAGCTCGAGACGCGCGCCCACGCCCGTGAGGAAGCTGAACCGGGCGCCGGACACCTTCGCGCCGCGCTCCATGTCGATCGCCCCGAGCAGCTCGCCGAGCTCGAGGTGGTCGCGCGGCTCGAAGCCCTCGGCGGCGAAGTCGCGCGGGGTGCCGACCTCCTTGAGGACCACGAAGTCGTCCTCGCCGCCGGCCGGGACGCCGTCGACGATCAGGTTCGGGAAGGCACGCTGCAGCTCCGCGAGGCGGGCCTCGGCCGCGCCGGCGGCCGACTCGGCCTCCTTCACGCGCGCGGCCAGGTCCTTCACCTCGGCCAGCAGGGCCTGCTTCTCCTCGCCCTTCGCCTGGGCGACGCGCTTGCCGAAGGCCTTCTGCTCCGCGCGCAGCTGCTCGAAGCCCGCGATGGACGAGCGGCGGGACGCGTCCGCCTCGACCACGCGGTCCACGAGGGACGCGTCCTCCCCGCGGGCCTCCTGGGAGGCGCGGTACTTCTCGGGCTGCTCGATGAGGTCCTTGACGTCGATCACGTGCGCCAGCCTAGCGGGCGGGGCCGACGCCTAGACTCGGGGCATGACTCCCGAGTGGTGGATGGCGCTGGCCGCCCTGGTGCTCCTGGCCCTGCTGGTCGTCGTCGTGGTGGTGCTGGCGGCGCGCCAGGTCCGCCTCGGCGTGCAGCACAAGCGGATGCGTCTCCGGGTGGACGCCCTCGACGCGCGGGTGGGCGGCGTGCAGCGCCGGCTGGAGAAGGTGCCCGGGATCGGCACGGGCCGCCACGAGGTCGCGCTGGTGCTGAACCCCATCAAGACGAACGCGGGCCAGGTGCGGCGCGAGCTCGAGCGGCTCGCGGAGGCGGAGGGCCTCGGCGAGGTGCTCGTGCTCGAGACCCAGGAGGACGATCCCGGCACCGCGATGGCGCGGCAGGCCCTCGGCGCCGGCGCCCGGCTCGTGATCGCCGCGGGCGGCGACGGCACGGTCCGCACCGTGGCCGAGCAGCTGGCCGGCACCGACGTCGCCCTCGGCGTGGTGCCGCTGGGCACCGGGAACCTGCTGGCCCGGAACCTGGACCTGCCGATCAACGACGTCGAGCAATGCCTGCGGATCGCCGTGGGGGGCCGGCAGCGACGCATCGACACCGTGGACGTCCGCTTCACGCACGAGGACGGGCGCGTCACCCGGCAGACCTTCACCGTGATCGGTGGCGCCGGCTACGACGCGGACATCATGGGCGACACCAAGGATGAGCTGAAGGATCTGGCCGGCTGGCTGGCCTACAGCGAGGCCGGCATACGGCACCTGCGCGGCAAGCGGCACGAGGTGACCGTGGCCCTCGACGGCGGTCAGCCCCGCCGGTTCAAGGTGCGCACCGTGATGGTGGCCAACTGCGGGATGCTCACGGGCGGCGTCGAGCTGCTGCCCCAGGCCAAGCTCGACGACGGCCTCCTCGACGTCATGGTCCTCTCGCCCCGGCACGCGCTCGACTGGGCGCGGATCGCCGTGAAGACCGTGACCCGGCACCGCAGCTCCGTCCCCGCGATGCACACGGAGCAGGCCCAGCGCGTGAAGGTCGAGTTCGCCGAGCCGATGCCCTCCCAGCTCGACGGCGACGCCACGGGGGTCATCACCGCCCTCGACGCCCGGGTGCGGCCGGACTCGCTCGTCGTGATGCTCGTGGCCGAGGACGACGCCTCCGTCCGCGACGACGGCGTCTCCGCCGCCGCCCCCGTCCCGGAACCGGCCCCGCACATCTGACCCCCCGTCCCCGCTTTCGTTCGGGAAACGGCGGCTTCCCCACCGTTTTCGTTCGGGAAACGGCGGCTTCCCCAGCGCTTTCGTTCGGGAAACGGCGGCTTCCCCAGCGCTTTCGTTCGGGAAACGGGCGCCGGGGCGACGCGCGGACGGGAAGCACGACGACGGCCCGTCGTCGTGGTGATCGTCCCGTTTCGGCCACGAAAGGGGCCTAGGAACCTCCCGTTTCGTCAACGAAAGTCCCTCGGGGGCCGCCGTTTCCCGAACGAAAGTGGCCCGGGGGCCGCCGTTTCCCGAACGAAAGTGCTGCACCGCCTCAGCGGGAGCGGAGGGACTCCACCCAGGCGCGGCCGGAGCGATACGCGGCGTCGGTGAACTCGGCCGGCACCCTCGTGGGCACGGGCTCGGCCTGGGCGTAGGAGCCCAGGAACCGCAGGTCGGGGTACTCCCGGTACAGGGCCGCGAGCGCATCCCCCACGCGGGCCTCCGCCAGGTGCCCCTCGAGGTCGAGGGAGAAGAAGTACCGCCCGATGCCCTCGCCGGTCGGCCGGGACTCGATGCGGGAGAGGTTCACCCCGCGCGTGGTGAACTCGGCCAGGATCTGTCCGAGGGCGCCGGGCCGGTCCTCCGGCAGCGGCACCACCAGCGTGGTCTTGTCCGCCCCCGTGGGCGCGGGCAGAGCCGTCGGCCGGGAGAGCAGCACGAAGCGCGTCACGGCGCCCGGCACGTCCTCGATCCGCTCGGCGAGCACCGGCAGCCCGGTCTGCTCGGCCACGAGCGGGGCGCACACGGCGGCGTCGAAGTCGCCCTGGGCCACGAGGCCGGCCCCGGCCGCCGTCGACGGGGCGGGCGTGAACTCCACGCCCGGCAGCGCCGTCTCGGCCCAGCCGCGCACCTGCGCCCAGGCGTGGGGGTGCGTGGTCACGCGCCGCACGTCCTCGATCGCGACGCCGGGCCGGCCCACGAGCACGAAGCTGATGGGCACGTGCACCTCCGCGAGGATCTGCAGCGTCTCCCCGAGGGCGATCTCGTCCACGGTGGCGGAGACGCCGCCCTCCACCGAGTTCTCGATGGGCACGACGGCGCGGTCCACCTCCCCCCTGCGCAGCGCCGCCACGGCGCTCAGCACGGAACCCGCCGACACGAACTCGGCCTCGGCCGGGTCCGCCACCTTCCGCAGGGCGGCCTCGGTGAAGGTGCCGGCCGGGCCGAGGAAGGCGTAGCGCAGGCGCGACGGCGTCGCGTCAGCGGAGTCCGTCCCCGTCACTTGACGGTGGGCTCGGCGTCGCCGTCGGCCTCCATCGGCTTGCCGGCCTCGAGCCACGCGCCGGAGCCGCCGGCCACGTTGATGGCCGAGTAGCCGCGGCCGGTCATGAACTCGGCGGCGCGGGCGGAGCGGCCGCCGGTGCGGCAGATCAGGTAGTAGTCCGTGTCCGGGTCCAGCTCCTCGAGCCGGTCCGGCAGCTGGCCCAGCGGGATGTGCTGGGCGCCGGCGGCGCGGCCCAGGGCCCACTCGTCGTCCTCGCGGACGTCCAGGATGGCCGCATCGGCGGGGATCTCGTTCACATCGACGGTCTCGAAGGCGCTCATGGCTTCAGCGTAGCCACCCGCCCGGACGTCCCAGGAAGGCCCCGCCGTCCATGACCCTGCCCACGCCCGTTAGGCTCGGCCGCATGCAGACCTCCGACGCCGCACCCGCCGCCGACGACGACCGCACCCCCTCCGCCCCCGGCCCGGCCCGGCTCCTGGACCGCTCGGCCGTGCGCCTGCGGGAGGACCTCGCCGCCGGGGAGCTGAGCGCCCGGGAGGTCACGGAGGCCGCCCTCGCCGCGGCCCAGACCCACGCGGACCTCGGCGCGTTCGCCCTCCTCGACGCCGAGGGGGCCCGGGCCCGTGCCGCCGAGCTGGACGCGGCCCACCCGCGCGTCGCGCCCCGGGCCGTGCCCGGTCCGCGCACCTCCCCCGCCCCGGACGACGACGGCGCCCCCGCCTCCCTGCACGGCCTTCCGCTGGCGTACAAGGACCTGATCGACGTGCGCGGGATGCCCACGCGGTTCGGCTCCGCCCTGCTGGCCGACGCGCCGCCGGCCGCGCAGGACGACCCGCTCGCGCTCCGCCTGCGCGCGGCCGGCACCGTCACCCTCGGCAAGACGACCGTGCCCGAGTTCGGCCTGGACTCCTACTCGGAGAACCTCGTCACGGCGCCGGCCCGCAACCCCCTGGACCCCACCCGCACCGCGGGAGGCTCCTCGGGCGGGGCCGCGGCCGCCGTCGCCGCGGGGATCCTGCCGTTCGCCCCGGGCTCGGACGGGGGCGGGTCCATCCGCATCCCCGCCGCGGCGTGCGGGCTCGTGGGCCTCAAGCCCGGCCGCGGGGAGCTGCCGATGGACGAGCACGCGGACACGGTCCGCAACCTCACGGTGTCGGGCCCGCTGGCCCACACGGTCGAGGACGCCGCCCTGCTCTACGACGTGCTGCTCTCCCCCGAGGGTCTGCCCGGCCGGGTGCTGCCGGACCTGCGCCGCACCGTGGAGACCGCCCGGGCCGGGGGCGCCGTCGACGCCCGCCGGATCGGCGTCACCACGGCCTCGCCCTTCGCCTCCGACCTCGAGATCTCCCTGGCCCGGCCCGCCGTCACCGCCCTGACGAAGGCCGCCGCCGCCCTGGACGCGGGCGGCCACGCGGTCGAGGACCTCTCCCCCTACTACGGCGAGGACTACCACCGGGACTTCCGCACGGTGTGGACCGCCGGCCTGCTCCGGGCGCCGCTGCCGGAGGACGCCGAGGCCCACGTGGGCGCGGTGGCCGCGCACTTCCTGCGCACGGCCCGGGCCGCAGGGCGCGCCGAGCTCGACGACGCCGCCCACCGGCTCGAGGAGTGGGCGCGCGGGGTGCGGGCGCAGTTCGCCGCCGTCGACGTGGTGATGACCCCGGTGCTGGCCACCGCGCCCCCGCCGGTCGGCCACTTCCTGGCGATGGAGCCCGAGGACAACTACGAGGCGCAGTGCGCGTTCACGCCCTACACCTCGATGGTCAACGTGCTCGGCCTGCCCGCGGTCGCGGTGCCCGTGCTCCGGGACGAGCGGGGCCTGAACTGGTCCGTCCAGCTCATCGGCCGGCCCGGCACGTCCGCGCCCCTGCTCGCCCTGGCCGCGCACCTCGAGCTGCTGCTGGCCGGCTGAGCCGGCCGGTCAGGTCGAGGTGTAGTCGCCCAGGGAGATCCCGGCGATCACCAGGATCACGAGGAACACGACGGCGAGCAGCAGCAGGGCGAGGGACACGTAGTTCATCACGAGGCCGGCGATCGCCATGCCGCGGCCGTGGGGCTCGCGCCTGAGGCCGATGTGGCCGAGGACCACGCCCACGATCGGCGGGAGGAGGAACGTGAACCCGCCCACCACGGAGATGATGCCGAGGATCATGGACGCCACCGAGCGGCCGACGCCGTCGGTCTGGCCGGGCTGCAGCGGGGCTCCGAAGCCGTGGCCGGGCGTGCCCTGCCCGTAGGGCATGTCTGACAATCGTTTTGACCATGCGATCACAGCATTCAGGACCACAGCGGCCCTGTAGATGATCGCGTACTTGTCATACCGGGTCGCCAGGCCCCGCCACTGCTTCAGGTGCGCGTACTGGCGCTCGATGACGTTGCGGCCCTTGTAGGCGGCCGCGTCGAGGCTGACGGGGCGCCCGCCGCGGGCACCGCGCCGTCTGCGGTGGCCCTGCTGGTCGGCCGGTTCGGGG